>DATGTQ010000124.1 GCA_035301805.1 Tissierellales bacterium | reverse complement strand
AGCTATATTATCAGGTAGTAGTGTGCAGAACTTAAAGGATGGGGAAGTAAAATTAAAAGATAGTCCATTAGTTAGAAATACAGTTCTGTTTGTATTAGGAATATCTACAACTTTCTTTATACTAGGCTCTTCAGTAAGAGTGCTAAATCATTTTATTACAGCTAATAGAGAATTATTGAGTACAATAGGCGGAATCCTCATAATTATAATGGGGCTTTTTTACTTAGGATATTTGAATTTGCCATTTCTACAAAAAGAGAAAAAGTTTAATTTAGAAGTAAAAGAAATGAAACCATTAACAGCTTATTTACTAGGATTTACTTTTAGTTTTGGTTGGAGCCCGTGTATTGGCCCTATGCTAGCATCTGCTTTAATTATGGCCTCAAGTTCAGAAAGTGTACTAATAGGAAACTTAATGATATTAGTATATACATTAGGCTTTACATTGCCATTTATAATTATTGCTATATTTTATGATAAACTATTTAAATATATTGATAAAATAAAGCTGCATATGAAAACAATACAAAAAGTTGGTGGTGCTTTGTTATTAGTTACTGGTTTGGTAATGGCTTTAGGTGGAACAGATAATATTATTGGATACTTTAGCCAATTCAAAAAGGAACCAACAGAATATAGTCAAGATGAAATAGATAAAAGAGATAAGGCTGAAAAAAGTGATGAAGATGAACATAGGAGGGAAGAGCAGTATTCTTCAGGAGAAGAGGAAGAGGAAACGGAAACATCAGAGGAAGTGCAATTACCAGATTTCACTTTAGTGGATCAATATGGGGAAACCCATACCTTAAGTGATTATAAAGGGAAAGTAGTGTTTTTAAATTTTTGGGCAACCTGGTGTCCACCTTGTAGAATGGAAATGCCAGATATAGAAGAAGTATATAAAGATAATAATAATAACTCAGAAGATGTGATAATATTAGGTGTAGCTGCTCCTGATGTAGGAAGAGAAGGTTCTAAGGAAGATATAATAGGATTTTTAGAAGGGGAAGGATATACTTATCCAGTAGTATTTGATTTTGAAGCAGAAATTATGGAGAAATATGCTATACAGGCATTACCATCTACATTTATAATAGATAAAGAAGGTAATATGAGCCAATATGTGCCAGGAGCTATGGATAAGGGGACTATGGAGAACCTTATAAATAATGCTAAGTAGCTTCAGAATTTTATTACAAAGACTTTGTATATTAAGGAGATGATGTTTTGAAAGTTACTTATGATTTACAGTGTAATTTAGCTCAAACTCTTAATTTATTAGGAGATAGATGGACTATGCTAGTTCTCCACAGAATATCTAAGGATAAAAATACTTTTAAGGAATTGCAAGAAGTTCTAGAAACTATTCCAACTAATATTCTTTCTAATAGGTTAAAACTTCTTGAGAGAAATGGACTTATATACTCAGAACTATATAATGAGCATCCTCCAAGATATAGATACATTGTAACAGAGAAGGGAAAAGATTTTAATCATGTATTTAATACAATGATACTTTGGTCAAATAAATATTTAGGTAACTGTGGTAGAACTTTATGTCATCAAGGATGTGGTAATCAAGTAGAAGTAAAATACTACTGTAAAAACTGTAATGAATATGTTGATGATCTAATTGTAAAGGACATTAAGTAATCATTTAAAAATATAAGATTGTGGGAAGGGGGATATTTAAACATGAAGGATATAAATGATGATACATTCAATAAGGAGGTTCTAGAAAGTGATATACCTGTAGTGGTAGATTTCTGGGCACCATGGTGCGAACCCTGCAAGGCTCTTGTTCCTGTATTAGAAGAATTGGATAATCAATATTCAGATAGGATAAAATTTGTTAAACTTAATGTGGATGAAAATACTATTACAGCACAACAATTTAGAATCCTAAGTATACCTACTATAAAAATATTTAAGAACGGAGAAAAAGTAGAACGTATAACAGGGTTTAAAAGTAAAAATGATTTAGAAAAGGTATTAAATAAATATGTGTAGAGCATTATAGAATTTTAAATAAGATATTATAGGGAAGGATGATGTGAATGATAAAAGAGTTAAAAGATAAAAAGCCAAATATACATGAAGATATATTTATTGCTGAAACTGCTGATGTTATGGGAGAAGTAACTATAGGAAAAGGTAGTAGTCTCTGGTATGGTGCAGTGGCCCGCGGGGATATGAATTATATTACTATTGGAGAGTATACAAATGTTCAAGATAATGCTACACTGCATGTGGATACTGAATCCCCATTAGAAATAGGAGATTATACTACTATAGGGCATAATGCAGTGGTACACGGTTGTAAGGTAGGTAATAACTGTCTAATAGGCATGGGTGCAATAATACTTAATGATGCTGTTATTGGAGATAATTGTATAATAGGGGCAGGAGCTGTAATTACAGAAGGGACTAATATACCAGTGAATTCTTTAGTTATTGGCACTCCTGGAAAGGTTAGAAGGGAATTAAGTCAAGAGGAAATAAAAATCGTAAAATATAATGCAGTTAGATATGAAGAGTTATGGAGAAATGAACATATATAAATAAAAAAGGTATTGAGGATAGCTATCCTTAATACCTTTTTCTATTAAAAAATTGATTTATATTCATGAAGCTGGGTAACAATGGAATACAGTAAAAATAATAGAAGGGGATGTGTATATATGGAAACTTTTTTAACTGAACTTAGTTTAGCTGTTCCTTCAATAATTTATGCAATTGTACTTTTAGTAATTGCTTTTTTAGTAGCAGGGTTTTCTAAAAGTTTAGCAGTAAAGCTTTTAAAGAAGTTAAATCTTGATAAGTATACAGATAAACTGGGAGTAGTAGATGAAACAACGGGAAGTTCTTTAGAATTTGTAGGTAATTTGGTATATGCTATTGTTTTCTTGTTATTCCTTCCAGCTGTTTTAAATAGGTTAGGGATGCAAGGTGTGTCATCACCTATTGAAATGTTTGTTTCTAAGTTTTTAAACTTTTTACCAAATTTAATAGGCGCTATTATTATTTTATCTATAGGTATATTTTTGGCAAAACTTATACGTCAAATAATTACACCAATATTGAAAAGATTAAATGTTGACAGGTTACAAGAGAAAGCAGGTGTTACTACTTCAGATAGTGTAACCATTTCTTCAATGATTTCTTATGTAATATATGTATTAATAATAATTATGTCTATTACAGCGGCACTTCAAGCATTGAATATTTCAGCTATTTCTAATCCAGCTATTTCTATGCTAGATAGAATTTTTAACGCTATACCAAAACTATTTGTTGCTATTGCTATAGTTATTATTGGAAATACAATTGCAAAAATGGCTGGAAAGTTGTTAGAGAATATTCTTTCAAGTGCAGGGACAGATCATTTGATTAATAAATTAATACCATCAGATAATGAAAAAATAAAAAACATCTCATTATCTAAAATAGTTGGGAAAATTGTTAAATATATTATAGTAATATTATTTGTTGTTGAAGCATTTAGTTTTCTAAACTTTCATGTATTGAAATCAGTTGGTGAGGGGATTATATCTTATTTACCATATTTAATTAGTGGAATATTGATTATGGGTATTGCTTTATTTGCTTCTGCATGGATTGAAAATATTATGATTAAGAAACTCTCAAGTTCAAAGTTTATTGCATTAGTTGTAAAATCTTTAATTATTATGGTTGCAGTATTCATGACACTTAGCCAACTAGGCTTTGCAAAATCGATTGTTAATGCAGCATTTATAATAATATTAGGAGCTTTAGCCATAGCTTTTGCAATATCATTTGGTATTGGCGGAAGGGAGTTTGCTTCTAATATTTTAAAAGGAATAGAAAATAAAGTAGAAGAAGAAAAAAAATAAAAAGGGATAATAAGCAAAAGATTTAAGTGTATATATAATATAATTTTTAAGAAGACTTAAATAAGTTTGTTTAATCTGTTAATTAATATTAATAATAAGAGAATTAAGTATAAAAAGTGATACTTTTACACAAAATACAAGCTACGGTGTAAAAGTATCACTATTAATTTTTCACAAGTTTAAATTTCTATTATTAGGAATTAAGAGGATTATTTTCATTTACGGAGCTTAATCTATCATTTAAATAGTCAATATGCCTATCTACTTCAGAACTCATTTGGTCAAACATTTGTTGTGCTTGCTGGTCTTCAGTTGCTTCAGCCATTAAAGAATAACTTCCTTTTGCAGCTTCACATGAAGCAATTGCCTGCTTTAAATCACTTTGTACGGTCATTTTTTTCACCTCACTTTCAAAATTAGATTAACCAAAAGTAAATCTTAAAATTCATAATATATGGTGCATAAAATTACCGTAGTTGTTTAGATATTCTACGTGTATTATTATTCTTTATTAATAAGCTGTTTTTGCCCCATTTTCACTAATTCTCTTACTGTTAATCCAGTTTCTTTTGAGGTTAAATTTTTAGGATCATCTATCGAAAATTCTTCTTTAGTTTCAATTGTAAGTTTTTCTAAAGCTTTTTTGGTTTCTAAAGTTGTTTGTTTTTTTACTGACATTTATATGTCTCCTTATTCAAGAAATAGATTTACAGAGTTAGGTATTTTGCCATGAACCATTCTCTGTACAAATTAATGTTGAACCATCGTCTTTTGTTATTATTGAGCCTACAGCATGCCGCATACCTGCATATACACAGAAAGGATCTTCTCCAGCATTTCCAACAGAATTTTTAGAAATAGGTTTTACCTCATATGGAGCTGAAATAATATTTTTAGTTAAATTATCTTCTTTTTTATGATTTTTCATTATATCCTTCCTCTCTATATATGGTTATATTATTTTTATTTTTCAAAACAACGAAATAAGAGTGTGGTAAATATATAATTATTTTTGACTAAATCTTAATAAATATTCTGCACAATTAAAAGCTATGTTAACTTATTTAGGTTATATGATAAAATAGTGATATAAATAATTTTACATAGGGAGGAATATTATGGATTATAAAAAGTTTGGTAATAAATATATTTTAAGATTAGAACAAGGAGAAGAAGTTGTTACAAAATTAAAGGAATTTTGTAAAGAACAAAATATAAAGTTAGGATGGATTAAAGGCATCGGCGCAGTGAATAAGATAAAAATTGGAATTTTTAAAGTAGATGAGAAAGTATATTATACTAAAGAATTAAGAGGAGATTATGAAATTACCAGTTTATTAGGTAATATTTCTACTATGGATGGAGAAGTTTATTTACATCTGCATATAAATCTATCTGATGATGAATATAAAACCTATGGTGGACATTTAGATTCAGCTATAATAAGTGCTACAGGAGAATTAGTTATAGAAGCTATAGATGGCATTGTAGATAGAGAATTTAATCAGGATATTGGAATAAGTTTGTTTAAATTTGATTAATAGTAAAAGACAAAGCTTTGGCTTCTTGTATTAAATATTCTTTTATCTTGTTTTGAAGTAAAGATATGATAAAATAAAATATAGTTGATAATAGTATATAGAGAAGATTTAATAAAGGAAAGTGGAAATTAATGAAATTAAAGAGATATAGAAAAAAGATGGAACATTCTTATACACTGGGAGCAGCTCCAACAGTAGAATTATTGAAAAGGACTCCAGAACATGTGGTTAAAGTTATACTTAGCAAGAGAATAGATGAAGATGCTAATATTGGAATTATTTATAACATTTGTAGTAAATGGAATATCCCTATTGAAATCGATGAAAAAACTATTAATAGGTTAAGTAATAAAGGAAATTGCTTTGTTATAGGTGTTTTTGAAAAATTTACTAGAAATGTTCAAAGAAATAGTTCACATATCGTGCTAGTGAATCCAAGTAATATGGGGAACCTAGGTACCATTATTCGTACTTGTGTCGGATTTGATATGAATAATTTAGTACTAATAACTCCCTGTGTTGATATTTTTAATCCCAAAGTAGTTAGAGCATCTATGGGAGCTATATTTAATTTGAATTTTTCCCATTATGATTCTTTTGATGAATATTTAAAAGATTATCCTGATAGAAAAATATATACATTAATGTTAAAGGGAGCAACAGAAATTAATAAATTGGAAAGGAAGAAAGAAGAAAAGTTTTCCTTGATTTTTGGTAACGAAGCAGCAGGGTTAGATGATTCTTTTTTAGATATAGGGAAAAGTGTATTAATAAAGCATAATGATTCTATAGATTCTCTAAACCTTCCTATAGCAGTAGGAATAGCCATATATGCTTTTTTAAATTAGAAAATTAGGATTTATATAACAAAGCTGTTGATTTTATTGCTCGACAGCTTTTTCAATTTTTATATATTATGATATAATCTATAAATATATAAACACTAGAATGTCAAAGAGGAGTTTAGCCAGATATGAATATATTAAAAAAGGTAACGGGAAAATTTTTATACGGTCTTGCTAAATTAATATCAGTAATATTAGATGCCTTAATAAAATTAGTAGAAGGTGTAATAACAGTTTTAGGTAATGTAGCTAGAGGATTCATTGCACTAATAGGGGCAGGAGGATGTTTATTATTCTTTATACTCTTTGGTCCTTTAGGGTTAGCAATCCTTATGAATCCGTTGGCACTTTTGCTTATATTATTTTTTATTATAATTCCAGTATTAGGAACTAGATTAGTTTCCTACCTAAAATACTTAAAGTATATTGTAACAGAATACTTACTTGACCGTTCAGCTTATCTTACAGATGGAGTGAGTTATGAATTTGATTCCCTCGATGGTTATAAAAATAAATATAAAAAAATGGAAGCTGAGAGAAAAAGAAGGGAGCAAGAACGTCGTAGGGCTGAACAACAAAGAGAATGGGAAGAAAGATTTAGAAAATGGAATGAATACCAAGATTATCAAAGAAGAAATAGAGATTATTCTACTTATGACTCGTATGGGCAAAATACTAGATACGGTAATCAACAAACTTATGTAGACCCAACTAGTGAATTTAAGAGAAAATATGAAGAAAGTTGTGATTTATTAGGTGTTGCATATAATGCAGATAAATATGAAATAAAATTAGCATATAGAAAGAAGGCAAAAGAATATCATCCAGACTTAAACAAATCTCCGAATGCAACAGAAATGTTTCAAAAAATAGGTAGTGCCTATGAATTTTTAAATGATGGTAATATAGATAGATATAAAAATATGAATTAGGGAGATGAAATTATTTATGAATTGGCTAAAAAGGTTTATGGCTGGTAGGTATGGATTAGATCAATTATCCGTAGTATTAATAATAGTCAATTTTTTAATTTCTATTTTATTAATGTTTTTTAATAGTAGAATATTAAATATACTTAGTATGATTCTTTTAATAATAGTTTTTTATAGAGTACTTTCTAAAGATATAGCAAAGCGATATCAGGAAAATATGAAATTCTTAAGTATATGGAACCCTATGAAAAATAAGGTAGTAAATAAGGTAAAGCAAATAAAGAATTTAAAAAATTATAAATACTATAAATGTCCCAGTTGTAAACAAAAGATTCGGGTACCTAGGGGAAAAGGTAAAATTTCCATTACTTGTCCTAAATGTAGAACCGTTATAATTAAGAATACATAATAAACAAACTAAAATAGAAAGGGTGGTTTTATGACAATAGGATTATATAATTTAATATCTCCTGTACATGAGAAAAATAGAGTAGGGGAAGATGTTAAACCTTTTTTAACAGAGATAGAAAAATTAGTGGGTAAAAGTTTTAAAAAATCCAATATAGATGGAAAAGAGGATTTTCCTCTTAATTTAATATTTGTTGCCACAGGTGGAGTAGAAGGATTATTTAAAGAAAATTATAAGAAATTAAAAGAACCATATTTTCTATTAACTAATGGAGAAAATAATTCTTTTGCTGCTTCTTTAGAAATATTGACTTTTCTAAAACAGAAAGGCTTAGAGGGAGAAATATTACACGGTAGTACTGAATATATCTCAAATAGGATTAAAGATATTTATAAAATAATGGCAGCAAAAGAAAGGATAAATGGAATAAATATAGGTGTAGTAGGAGAGCCATCTGATTGGCTTATTGCTTCAGATGTAGATTATAATAATTTAAAAGATTTATATGGAATAAATTCTATATCTATTGATATAGATGAATTACTTGAAGAAATTGAAAAAGTAGATGTGAAAAGTTTAGAGGAAGTAAGAGAAAACAAAAAAGTAGCAAGATTATATAAAAAATCTTTCAATGATGATAGTTTAAAAGATGCGCTAAAGATATATATAGCATTGAAAAATATTGTTAATAGATATGATTTAAAAGGATTAACAATAAGATGTTTTGATTTATTATCAACAGTTCATAATACAGGTTGTATAGCTGTATCCCTTTTAAATGATGAAGGAATTATTTCCTCTTGTGAAGGAGATGTGCCTGCACTTATTTCTATGCTTATATTAAATGCTTTATCAAGGGAGCCTGTATTTATGGCTAATCCATCTAGTATAAATGTGGAAAATAATGAGGTTGTATTTGCTCATTGTACTATTCCATTAACTATGACTGAAGGTTATGTGTTGGATACTCATTTTGAATCTGGTATAGGAGTTGGAATTCATGGAGAAATAAATCCGGGACAGGCTACAATATTTAAATTAAATAGTAATTTAAAGGATTATTTTGTCAGTGGTATAAATATACAAAAAAACATGTATCATAAAAATCTTTGTAGAACCCAAATTCGAGTTCATATGGACAAAGATGTAAATTATTTCTTAACAAATCCTATGGGGAATCATCATCTTATATGCAAAGGTGATTTAACTACTCTTGTAGATGAATTTATGAAATACAATTAAGATAATATTACATAAAAAACTTCTTTATTGAGAAAATATAATAAAGAAGTTTTTTATATTGAATTTGTTTAATGTAAAAAGTAAATCGGAAGGGGATGGTAAATTAATTATGTATAATAGTATTATAGAAAGAAGATTCGTTGATGAGGGAGTCCACAATATAACTTTAGAAATCCCAGCAAATGAGTATAAAAGTATCTATGATGACTATGATAGTGAAATAGCATCTGAAATTTTAAATTACCATTTACAATATAGAGGAGATGACGGCAGACCTTCAAATATTGAGATTGAATATGAAGAGAATAATATTGTAAGGATTTCTGCAACAGTTAACTATCTGGGAAATGATCATACGGAATATGGAAGATATTAAAACTAGCCTTCTATAAGGTTTAGGAGACAAGGAAGAATCTTACTAACTTTTGACTGTAATACAACAGGATTATATTATAATAGTAAAAGATTTGGAATGAAGTTTTAAGTTATTATTGAGATGAAGAATTTTAAGGGGCATAGAATAGCATAAGAAATTGTTAGAAATTGGTGAAGAAATCTAACATAGGCTAGATTTTTAAAATTAAGAAATATGAAGCTATTGAAGTTTGCCCTTTATCAAAATGGTAGACCGTGTAGAAATAGTGGAATGATAAGGTGAAGTTGTAATACTTTAATATGGGAAAAAAGTGAGAAAAAAGTCAGTCCCTCTTTCTCACTTTTACTTTATTCTGATTTTACTAGGTTATAAAGAGTTTTTACTGGAATTCCAGTGGCTCCCTTAGGTAAGTAGTTTCTTCCTTTTGATATGAATGCTGTGCCCGCAATATCCAGATGAACCCATGGAATGTTATTTACAAATTCTTCAAGGAATAATCCGGCAGTTATAGTCCCAGCTCCTCCACTAACACTATTTTTTAAGTCGGCAAAATCTCCTTTTATAAGGTCTCTATACTCGTCATTAGAAGGAAGTTGCCAAACAGGTTCTCCAGCTAGTTCAGCTGCCTCTTTAACAGTTTCCATAAGGTTTTTATCATTTGTAATAGCACCAGTATTTACATCTCCTAAGGCTACTACACAAGCTCCAGTAAGAGTTGCTAAGTCTATAATTTTATCTGCTTTTTCTACTTCTGTTGCATACCATAGGGCATCAGCTAGGGTTAGCCTACCTTCTGCATCTGTATTTAATACTTCGATAGTTTTACTGGACATAGAACCAATAATATCTCCAGGTTTATAGGCACCACCAGACAACATATTTTCGCAAGCTGCTACAATACCAACTACATTTTTATTTAAATTAGACATGGCTATGGATTTCATTACACCAATAACAGCAGCGGAACCAGCCATATCAGCTTTCATAGTAACCATGCCTTTATTCGTTTTAATAGAATAGCCACCGGAGTCATAAGTAATGCCTTTTCCGACTAATGCTAGCTTTTTCTCATCATTAGGGTTACCATTCCAAGTCATTTTTATAAATTGTGGTTCCTTTTCGGAACCTTTAGAAACAGCTAAAAAGGCTTCCATTCCTAGTTCTTCAATTGCCTTCTTGTCGTAAATTTCTACTTCTACACCAAGACCTACTAGTTCCTTTTTTGCATTTGCAGCAAGTGTTTCAGGAGTCATATACATTGCTGGCTCGTTTACTAAATTTCTAGCTAAAAAGACACCATCCATAATAATTTGTGCTTCTTCTATTGCCTTCTTAGCGTTTTCTTCTTCGCCATTAAGTACATCTAAGTACACATTTTTAACTGTAGATATAGTTTTCTTTTCAGTTAAATATTTTTCAAAACTATATTCTGATTGTAATAAGCCTTCAGAAATAGCCTGAACTACTTTATCATAAGAAAGGTCTTGGAAGTCAGGAACTGTTAATCCTACACTTTCTACTTTTAATTTCATAAGTTTTCGTCCCAACTTAAAAGAAGCTTTTCTAAGAGAATCTAAATTAAGCTTATTTTTTTCTCCTAGACCAACTATAATAAATTTATCGCCTTGGGGGCATAAATGGGAATATATTTCTCCACAACCACCATTAAATAATTCTTTTTCTCTTATAAAATTATATAACTTTTTTCCTTCTTCAATATGTTCATCTTCTTTAAATGCTAAGATAGCCTTTACTTCGCCATATTTTCCAATATTTATTTGCATAACAAACATCCCTCCATTGCTCTTTAGCAACTAATATTTTATATATTGCATTATACCCATTATATCAGAGTTATAATTATACATGTTATAAAAGTGAGTCAGTAGGGACGCCTCTTGCTAGTTCATTAATTAGTGGGATTTCCTTTTGTCATGTCTAATATCTTAATTTTTCTAATATATAGTAACATATAAATGGATATGTAACTAATATATAATTAATATAGAAACAAAAATTTGGTATAATAGATATAAACAGGTAAGTAAAAGACAGGATATTTAACTGAAATAAAAAAGCTATCGGGTTGACAAGCATTATATAGCACTATATAATACTTGTATTAGAGGGAGTAACTGTCCTTTTAGGAACTAAAGTCGTCATCACGGATAAATATCCTGGCTTTAGTGGCTAAATTAGCTTAGTGAGACTCTATAGTCTATTTTTGTATATAATAAACTATAGAGTCTTTTTTATGTTTTTGAACAAAAGATAAGGAAATGGAGTGAAGAATAATGGATGAATTAATTTTTTCTGTTCTTACTGAATTTTCAACGCTACTATTAATTGTGGTTATTGGAGTTAGCTTGTATGTACTTGGTAAGGGAGCTGATATTTTAGTTAATGAAGCAGTGGGATTATCCCTTAGTTGGGGTATTTCTAAAATGGTTGTTGGAGCAACTATTGTAAGTTTAGGAACTACATTACCTGAAATGACTGTATCAGTATTTGCAGCAATAAAGGGAAATCCAGATTTAGCTTTGGGAAATGCAATTGGATCAATTATTACAAATTCTGCATTAATTATAGGTCTTGCGGCATTAGTAGGGACATTGCCTTTAGATAGGAAAAATGTTGTAGGTCAAAGTCGATTGCAGCTAATATCTAGTGGCTTATTAGCTCTTGTTAGTTTACCATTTTTTTCAAAGGGGCCTGGTGGAGTAATAACTCAATGGATGGGTTTTGTTTTTCTTATATTATTAATAATTTATATTGTTGGAACTATTCGCCGTGCAAAGGCTATGAATAATGAGTTAACATTAAACTATGGGGAAGAAGAAGTTTCATTAGCTATACAACTAATAAAACTAGCTTTTGGTATAATATTAGTTATTTTCTCATCAAAGGTGCTTATTCCAAGTGTTGAAATTACAGCTTTACGTGTTGGTATTCCTCAAAGTGTTATTGCAGCAACCTTAGTTGCTTTTGGTACCAGTTTACCTGAGCTTGTAACAGCTATTACAGCAGTAAGAAAAGGCCATGGTGAATTAGCAGTAGGTAATGTTATAGGAGCAAATATATTGAATGTATTATTTGTTACGGGTGCAGCAGCGGCAGTAACCAAAAATGGCTTATCTGTTCCAACTAATTTTTATAAATTGCAAATACCAACTATGTTATTAGTACTAGGTGTTTTTCATATGTTTGCTAAAAATAAAGATGAAAAGATTTCTAAATTTGAAGGACTTTTTTTATTAGTAGCATATATTGCTTATTTGTTACTAAATTATTTTTGGATATAAATATATCTAAAAACAATGAAAGCGCTTAGATAAAATAAATTATCTAAGTGCTTTTAAATCTTGAGCTATCGATATGTAGTCATCCATAGTATCTATATCTTTTAAAATGCCAGAATCTTTAACATTGACAGGAGTAAAACCCCTCTTATTAATAAAATCCCTTAAGGTTTTACAGGAGTCATCTGTAAATAATTTTTTTATTAGATAGCTTTTCACTAACAATGGATGGCCACGTTTCCCATGGTAAATGGGAATAATTATATCCTCATCTAATTTTAGCATTTCCTCATAGGTTTCTTTGCTAACTAGGGGATAATCTCCAGGAATTAAAAAAAATCTTTCTTCCCTAACATTAGCTAGTCCTTTTTTAACAGAACTAAACATTCCGTTTTTATAATTAGAATTATAAATAAGATCTACCTTAGGATATTTATCTAATATGTTTTTTATGTCTTCTACCCTATGGCCACCTACTACAATTATTCTGGAGCATATATCATACATTCCAAGTATGCATTTTTCGATGACTGTTACTCCATCAATATTTAAAACTAACTTGTTTGTTCCAACTCGAGAAGATAATCCAGCAGCTAATATTATTCCCTCAGTTTTTTGCATATTATATATCACCATTTAAAACTGCTTTTATAGCATTTTCAATCTCCTCGTAACCTGTACATCGACACAAATTTGATTGGAGCCATTCTTCTATAACGTATTCATCTGCATTAGGATGAATTTGTGACAAGGCATGACATACCATTAAGAATCCAGAGGTACAATATCCACATTGAAACCCCCAATTTTCCACGAAAGCTTTTTGTATAGGAGCATCTTTTAGTCCTTCAACAGTGAGGATACTCTTTCCTACGGCTTCAACAGTGAGCATTAGACAGGATTTAATAGGCCAATTATCTACTAGTACAGTACAGGCACCACAATCACCATTTTCACAACCGGGTTTTACACTAGTAATATTAAGTTCTTTTCGTAAAGTATGTAACAATGTATCTGATGGTTTTACCAGGACTTCTCTGTCATCCCCGTTTATGTTTAATGTTAAAACAGTATTATCAATAACCTTCAAGATTAGTGCACCTCCTTAAAATTTTCTAAGACTTCGTATAGCATTGTGTGTAGCATAAATTTTCTATATTCAGAAGAGCCATTAAGATCATTTAATATTTTACCAGGTATATTATTAATAACATTAGTTAATTTTTCATTTATAGAAATTGAATTATCATTTAATATATTTTCTATAGTAGTAGATCTAAAAGGGTATTGGCATATACCACTAAAGGCAATATTAATTTTATTATTATTTTTTAATGTAGTAATTGTAATTAAAGGATAGTCTATTTTTTCATTTTTAGTCCTTTTAACATGAAGATAAGGTAAAGTTAAAAATTTATCTTCTATAATTACTTGAACTATTATTTCCCCTTCTGCAAGTTGAATTCTCTTATTAAATATATCTTTTAAAGGAATTCGTTTTTTTCCATCTACGTTTGCAATAACTACATCGCAATTAGATACCATAAGGGGAAGGGTAGTTTCTTTATAGATTATGGTTCCAGCTATATTTCCACCTAAAGTAATTTTGTCTTGAATTGTATGGTCGGCTATTCTTTTTACTGTCAAACTGAGTAAAGGGAAATAATCTAATTCCGCAATATTAGTAAGGGTTACTGCAGAACCAATAATTAATTCATTATTAGATATTTCATGTATATTACATTCTGGAATATCTTTAATATCTATAACGGCATCAGTATGTATATTGTGCATTTTTGCCATACTGATGAACTCGGTTCTACCGCCATAATATATAGGAGATTTTTTCATAGAGTTTAGTTTGGTAAATAAATTAATAGCTTCTTCTATAGTTTTGGGTTTATAATATTCAAAATTAAAAGGTATCATATTTTCCTCCAGTTTTAGTACTCCATATTAATTCAGGGGAAATGGGTAACTTATCGAAATCAGCTTCAGCTACCAATGATATAGCATTGGCAAAGGCAGAAGGCATTCCGAGTATTCCATGTTCCGCTATTCCACGAGCTCCAAAAGGGGCATCTATTTGAGGTGTTTCTATAAACTCTACTAAATATTTAGGGTGTTCTCCAAAATGCATTAATTTGTAGGTTCTTAAGGATGTATTTTCTAATATCCCAGTATCCTTATATAAAAACTCTTCCCTAGTAGCTAGGCCAAGTCCCATACTCATTCCACCCATAATAAGGCCCCTAGCAGTTTTAGGATTTATAACTTTACCTATATCAATAATCGTTGCAGCCTTTAATAATCTATAAGTGTATTTTACAGGGTCATATTCAATTTCTACAGCCTGAGCCCCTACAGTCCAAGAAGTGCCTGTTTTACCTTTTCCAGTTTCCTTATCTAATGAAGTTAAATGTTTCATAATATAACTGCCACGTCCAATCATTTGGCCATTTACAGATATACCATTAGGGTATTTATATCCATGAACTAGATCTTTAAACAAAATACGCATATCAGGATCACTTTTTAAATATACTTTTCCATCATTTATATCTAAATCGTCAGGAGTACATTTAAATACTATGGAACCAAGAGTTTTTAATTGCTGTATTAAATCATCGGCGGCTTTAAGTACTGCATTTCCAACCATGAAAGTAGTCATACTTGCAACAGTTTTCCAGTGTTTAGGAGAAAGTTGTGTATCAACTCCCATAAAAACATGAATCTTATCAACATCCATTTTCATTTTTTCCGCAAGTATTTGAGCCATAGTGGTTTTCATTCCTGGGCCAAGCTCTACGGCAGCGCAATTAAGATTTATACTTCCATCCTTATTTAAGGTAAGGACAACCCCAGAAGAGGCATTAGTAGGGGAAGTAGAAGTTTTCCAAAAGCAACTAATTCCCTTTGCTCTTATTGTACCTTTATCTGTTTTTAGTATTCTACCTTCCTGCCAGTTTATAGCCTCTTTTAATTTTGATATACAGCTTGACAAATTTCCTGTATTGCTTAAGGTTATTTTAGATTGTGTAGGGGAAATATTATTTGGGCCTATAGCGTTTCTCATTCTTAGTTCTAAAGGGTCTATTTTCAAAGTGGAAGCTAATTTATCTAAGATTCTTTCAATACAGAAAGTAAAAGCTGTATGCCCAAATCCACGATAAGAGGTGACATATGTGTGGTTTGTATATACACTATACGAATCACACCAAACATTTTCAATATTATATGGACCAGTGCAATCAGTAGCAATTGCCTTAGCCATACGTGGACCAGTATCAGCGTAGGCACCACAATCAAGATAATAGGTACATTGTAAAGCTTTTATTATTCCAGTCTTAGTAGCACCAATTTTTAAATTAGCCTCAATGCCTATTTTACATGGTGACGAAGCCATATCTTCTTCCCTAGAGTTGACAATTTTAACCTTTCTTCCTCCAACGGCTTTAGATGCTAGGTATGCTATTGGTTCTAGTTGGACAGAAGCTTTTCCACCGAAAGCTCCTCCAACTAAGGGAGTGCGAACAATAATTTTACCTTCCGGAATATTATAAAGTTTCCCTAACTCTTCTTTTATAGCAAAGGGAGCCTGAGTTGATGTATTTATTATTACATTTCCATTAGGCGATATTTATGCCATAGTATTTCGGGTTTCCATAGCAAGATGGTCTGATTGAGGAAGTGTAAAGCTTGATTCTATAATCACGTCACTTTCCTCCCATCCTTTATTTATATCCCCTTTCCTAATCCGGACATTATCCATAATATTTGAATTAAATTCAGGAGATATATTTTTAATTGGGAGAACATATTGAACTAAATTCTCATGTACTAATGGAGCATTAGGTTCTATGGCTTCCTGTATAGAGTTTACTACAGGCAAAGGTTCATAATCTACTTTTATAAGTTGTATAGCACTCAGTGCATCTTCTATACTGTTTGCTACTACTACAGCCACAGGTTCACCGAAATATCTCACCTTATCCCTTGCAATAGGTGGTTTGTCTTCTATAACAGAGCCACTTAAGGTAGGATAATAATCTCCAGTAATTACAGCTTGAACACCAGTGGCCTTTTCAGCTTTTGAAATATCAATTTTCTTTATAATTGCATGGGCATAAGGACTTGTAAGGATTTTAGTATATAAAATATTAGAAGTTACTATATCGGCGTTATACTTTGCAGTACCAGTAACTTTATCCCAAGCCTCTTTTCTTAGGATATCTACTCCAATTTGTGGTCTATATTCCAAGTCATTCACCTCATTTAAATTATCTTCATTAAAACAGTTTCTCCATATTTATTTAAACTATTCAACTAAGAATGAGAAACAGTTTTTTCCAATACTTGCTAAAATAATAATTTTGTTATTTGAAGAGCTTTTGATATAATTATAGAAATAACTTGAATGTATTAAAGGAGGAAAGTTTGTATGTCTTATATATCTAATAAAGGGAGTTTGCTAAAGAGAGTAGAAACAGAACTGTCAATAGCTTCCACAGAAGATAAGAATTTGGCTCTTAAAAAGGTTAGTGAAAGTTTAGAAGAATATAGGAGTTATATATTAGAAAGCAATAGAAAAGATATAGAAATAGCCGAAAAAAACAATATGAAGCCTGGACTAATAGACAGGCTAAAACTAGATAATGATAGATTAGATGGTATAATAGAAGGCATTAATAATATTATTGAACTGCCAGATCCTATATGGAAAAGTGATAAAGTATGGACTATAGAAAATGGACTTACTATATCAAAAATGACTGTACCTTTAGGGGTAATAGGTATAGTATATGAGTCGAGACCTAATGTAACAGTAGATGCCTTTAGTTTGGCTTTGAAAAGTGGTAATTGTATCATGTTAAGAGGAAGTTCAAGTGCTATTCATTCTAATAAGGCTCTTGTAAAAGCAATAAAAGAAGGTTTGAAGGCAAGTAATCTATCAGAGGAAGTAGTACAATTTATAGAAGAGAAGGATAGAAAGTATGTTAATGAAATGCTTAATGCTAATAAGTACCTTGATTTAATTATTCCTAGAGGTGGAAAAGGATTAATAGACTTTATAGTAGAGAATTCTTCAGTACCAGTATTGGAAACAGGTATTGGGAATTGTCATATATATGTAGATGAAGAAGCAGACTTGGAAAAAGCGTTAAACATTGTAAACAATGCAAAGACTCAAAGAGTAGGAGTATGTAATGCCTGTGAAAAATTATTAGTTCATGAGGCTGTAGCAGATAAATTTTTACCTATGATATTCGAAAAATTACACAAGATAGTTGAAATAAGAGGATGTAAAAAAACTAGGGAAATAATAAAGGTTGAAGAAGCAAAAGAATCTGATTGGAAAGAGGAATATTTAGATTATATTATAGCTGTAAAGGTTGTTAAAGATATTGATGAAGGCATAGAACATGTAAATACCTATGGTTCTAAGCATTCAGAAGCTATAATAACAGAGAACTTAACTAATTCCCAGATGTTTTTAAGAAAAGTAGATGCATCAGCAGTATATGTAAATGCATCAACCAGATTTACTGATGGAGGGGAATTTGGATTTGGAGCTGAAATGGGTATTAGTACACAGAAGATTCATGCAAGGGGACCAGTTGGACTAGAACAATTGGTATCATACAAATATTTAGTAATAGGAGAAGGACAAATAAGAAAGTAGAGGGATTAAATGAAGCAAAATACAATAAATAATATCAAAAAAATTGTTATAAAAATAGGAAGTAGTACAATAACTAGTAAGGATGGAGTTATAAACAAAGATTTTTTAGATAATTTAGCTAATCAAGTAAAATCTTTAATTGATGGGGGAAAGCAGGTAGTAATTGTCTCTTCAGGGGCTAGGATTGCAGGGGTATCTACGCTAGGTAGATGGTCAAGGAAGGAAGATGTAAACTATAAACAAGCACTATGTGCAATAGGACAAGTGGAGCTTATGGATTCCTATAGGATAATTTTTAATAATTATAATCTTCATACTGCCCAAATACTATTGACTAGAGAAGATTTTAAAGATGATACAAGAACATTGAATATAAGAAATACATTGTTTACTTTACTAGATGAAAATGTTGTGCCTGTAGTAAATGAAAATGATACAGTTTGTGTAGAGGAAATAAAAATAGGTGATAATGATATGTTAGCTGCTCAAACTACTGTATTATGGGATGCAGATTTACTTGTAATTCTAAGCGATATAGATGGAATATATGATAAAAGCCCTGTAGAACACAAAGATGCTAAGCTAATAGAATTAGTAAATGACATAGATGAATTAGAAGCAAATATATCAATAGGTAAGTCTAGTTCTTTTGGAACAGGGGGAATATCAACTAAATTAAAAGCGGCAAGATTAGTAAATAAATATGGTATAAAAATGATAGTAGCAAATGGTGAAAAAGAAAATATAATAGAAAAATTAATTAATGGGGAAGAAAAAGGAACAGTTTTTATGTAAAATAGTATCAAAAATAAAGGCTAATATCATAGTTCTTATTAGGCACTTAATATATAATGGTGGGCGATATTGGATTCGAACCAATGACCTCCACGATGTCAACGTGGCACTCTAGACCAGCTGAGCCAATCGCCCATTAATTCATTATATATATTATCATAAAACTAAAATAATTTCAATTATAATAATTCTTTTCTTAATTCCTCATTAGATTTTGGAGAAATATATGAAAGAGGAATATCAAATATAGAAAAAGCTCCTTTTTTACCTTCTAAAGCCATCCTATAGACTCCACGAGCAAAAGCCACCAATACAGCAGCAGTAAACTCGGGATTATTATCTAAAGAAAGATTAAATTCCATTCTTTGTCTATGATTATTTTTATTAATATCAGTAGAAATTACAAAACCTCCATGGGGCATTTCAGAATGGTCTTTAATGAATTTTTCCTCTGTAATAAAATGAACTGTAGTATCATAGTCAAGGAAATAATCTGGCATGGTTTTTATTTCCTTTTCAATTCTATCTACATCATCAAAATTAAAAGGAACTACATAGCAAATTCTTTTATGTTTTTCCCTAGCTTCAAGTTGTGGATTTTCACCTGATCTTGCTCTTTCAATGGCATCCTTTATAGGTATAGTATATTGGGCAGCATGCTTTACACCTTTTATTCTGCCAACAGCTTCAGAATGACCTTGACTTACCCCTTCACCCCAGAAAGTATAATCCTGCCCTTTTGGAAGTATAGCTTGGGCCAATAAGCGATTAATAGAGAAAAGTCCTGGATCCCAGCCCACAGAAATTAAACTTACTTTATTTGACTCTCTTGCAACATTATCTATCATATTAAAATAATCAGGTATTTTACTATGATTATCATAAGCATCTATAGTATTGAAACAAGATGAAAGTACTGGGCATTGTTCTGGCAAATCATTAGCAGAACCACCACAAAGTATCATAACATCTATTTCATCTTTATAATCCAGTACCTTAGATATATGAATAACATTTAAATTAGACTTTATAAGAGAAACATCCCTTCTGGTGAAAATTCCTTTTAAAACAAAATCATTATTTTGTTTAAGTGCTAATTCAACCCCTTTACCTAAATTTCCATATCCAACTATTCCTACTCTTATTTTATTTTCCATAAGCACACCTCAGCTTTATATTTTATATTTCTAATTAAAAATAGTTTAGCATAATTTATTCTATTTATCTAATTTAAGATATATTCATGTTATCATTAATTCATGGCTAAGGTCATAGGTATGTAAGATTATTTTGCCAAATGAAGAACGTGGATTAAGTTTTCCTTTGAATGGTGACTTTAAGTTACCAATATACCCTTATGTAGAAGAAGACTATGAAATAATTATATTGTAATCTATAATAGACTAAGGGCTTAGACTTTAGTCTATTTACTTTTATAATAAGGAGAGAGTTGATTATATGAAGATAACTAAATATAGAGATTTGACTATAGTAGATATAAATAAGGAACAATTTTTAGTAATATCCTGTGACTCGTCAGGGGGTATAGGGAATAAAGAAAAAGATATAGTTAAAGTATCGCCGAAAGTCGTGGGATATTATGCAACTCAAGTAGCTCTTATGGAAATACTGTCATTTGGAGCCAAACCAATTACAGTTGTAAATACTTTGTCTGTGGAAATGAACGATACAGGTGGGAAAATAATAAAAGGAATCGAAAAAGCGCTAAGGCCTTTAGACTTTGATATATCTAATTTAATAACAGGTAGTACAGAAGAAAATATACCAGTAGTTCAAACTGGAATGGGAATAACTATATTAGGAATTGTGGATAAAAAGAAATGGAATAAGCCAAGTACACAGGCTGATTTAGCCTCTGTAGTTGTTGGACTTCCAAAAGTGGGAGATGAAGTAGTAGACGATGAAAATAAAACTATAATGGATATTCCAAGATTACTAGAATTAAAAGAAAAAGATTATATAAAGGAAATACTCCCAGTAGGCTCGAAAGGTATATTATATGAATTAGAACAAATGGCTAAAACAAATAATATTAATTATATTTTAGAAAATGATATTTATATAGACCTTAAAAAGTCTGCTGGGCCATCAACTTGTGTAATTATATCTATAGAGGAAGATAAATATGTAGAATTAAAGAATAGTTTTCCTATACCAGTAAACAAAATAGGAAAGTTTACTTAAATATTAATGTTCATTAACTCTTTTAAAAACTTTTCGGTAAAAAATCTAAATAATATTATTTAGGCTTTTTACCGAGTTTAGATTATGCTCTTTAACTAGTAAGAGCCCCTTCTTCTAAATAAAATGAAAAAGGAATAGGTTCAAATATTTACATTGATTCTATTTAGTTGTATAATTTGAATTGTGCCATTATATTGTTTATTTTACTGTATTTAAATGAAGGAGTTAATATTTGGTGTCATTGGTGGAACAGCTTTACTTATGTATGGTGTGATATGATGGGTGATGGTCTTGAAAAGGCCTTAGGGGAAACAATGAAAAAAATACTAACTGTTTTAACAGGAAAAGTTTGGAGTGCATTTCTTGTTGGTATTTTCTTAACAGCAATTGTTCAAAGTAGTACTGCAATTACAGTTTTGACTGTGGGGTTTGTTAATTCTGGTCTTATGAATCTTCCGCAAGCTGTAGGAATAATTTATGGGGCTAATATTGGAACGACAATAACCGCCCAGTTAATGGCCTTCAGTTTTAAATTTAAATTGACTGATGTAGCCCTTCCTATATTAGGGGTGGGTTTTGGAATGATGTTTTTAGGCCTTAAAATTTTAAATAGTGGTATTCCTTTTATGCAGGAAAGCAAATATTTGAAATGTTAGACGAAACCATGATTGCTCTTGAGGACAGAGAAAAAGGAAGTATAAACAAAGTTGTAGAGCTGGAAAATAAAGTTGATGAGTTGAGTGAGAAATTTCAAAAAAATCATATAAAAAGATTAAATAGTGGTATATGTAATATAGATGCCGGGGTAATTTATATAGATATAATAAGCCATCTTGAAAGAATTGCAGATCATGTATATAAAATATCAATGTTTGCTAAAGACGAACTGTTTGGAGAAAAAAGAATGTAAAATAAAAGGAGGGCTAACATGTCTTTTCTTGATAATTTTGGAAAGAAGATAGAAGATGCAACTAAAACAGCGGCAAAAAAATCTAATGAATTAGTGGAAATTACGAAAATTAATGTAGAAATTAAATCTGAAGAGGATAAAATAAAGAAAATTTACACAGAGATAGGTGAAAAAGTCTGTGAAAATTATAATGTAGATGATGAAATCTTCGATGGATTTGAAGAATTATATAATAGGGTTCAAGATTCTAAGGCTAAAATCCATAAATTAAATGAAAGAGATTTAGAAATAAAAAATATTAAGTTATGTAATACATGTAGTGAGAAGTTATCAGAAGATAACTTATACTGTGATAAATGTGGAGCTAGGCAAAAAGTAATAAAACAAAATGAGGATGATGGATTCATAACTATAAATCCAGATAATGAAGAATAGATAAAAGTTCTAAAAATAAGTAGAGATTAACCCTTCCTAAGTTGAAAGGCTATATAAGGGGTTAATCTTTTATTTTTTATTCAAAGCATACTAGTCTCTTTGATGGTAAATGATCGAATCTAAAGTTATCTTTATAATTTTTCAATATATTTATAAAATTACCCATTACTGAATCTATGAATCTATCTTTATGATAGACAATTTTAAAAGTTCTATCTAATAAATTTTTTGAGCAGTGGAATACAGTAATGTCTCCATTTAATACTTCATCTTCAATTAATCTAATAGATATGACAGATGCAAAATTATTTATTAAGATAGCATTCTTTATGGAACCAGGACAATTACTTTGTAAGACTACATTTACAGGAATTTTACTTTTTTGTATATAATCTTCAAATAGTTCCCTAGTTCCACTTCCTTTTTCCCTAAAAATGAAATCTGTGTTTTTAAGATCTTCAATTGTAAGTTTATTTTTTTTGGCTAACCTATGTTTTGAATTACATGCAAGCACTAAAGAATCTATTAAAAAAGGTATGCTTTTCAAATTAGGGTTACTAATATTTCCTTCAATCATAGCTATATCTAATTCGGAGGTTAATAGTTTTTTTTCGATTATTTTAGTATTACTAATACAAGATGAGATGCGAATATCAGGATATATTTTTTTAATATCATTTATAGCATCGGGCAATATACAATTTCCTATTGTAATAGTAGCCCCTATACCTAGAGATTTTTTTGAAGACATTTCTAACATTCTTTTTTCAACATTATCAAATTCAGTAAGAATACTTTTAGAATAAATTAATAGTTTTTCTCCTGCGTCTGTTATGTATAGTTTTTTTCCTAACCGTTGAAATAATAGAACTTCATAGTGCTCTTCCAATTCTTTTATAGCTTGGCTAACAGTTGGTTGAGATAGGAATAATTGATCCGCTGCGTCACACATTTTTCCTGTAGTAGCAACTGCAACAAATATTCTCAGGTGCCGAATGGTCAAAAAAGCCGCCCCCCTTCAATATAGAAAGTAATGAATTTTTATTATAGGTTTTACCTATCGATGTAATAAGATAATACCATTTTACTAAAAAATTAACAAGTGCTATACTTTAATTAGTAGAATAATTAACATAGTTTTACGGTATTAATTAAATTTTTCAAAAAAAACGAGGGGTGGTCAAATGAAAGTTCTCATAATTGGAGGAGTAGCAGCGGGGACGAAAGTTGCTGCAAAACTTAAAAGAGAGAATAGGAATCATGATGTAAAGCTGCTTACAGACAGTAAAGACATCTCCTATGCAGGTTGTGGATTACCTTATTATGTAGGGGAAGTAATTAAAGATAAGGAAGAACTAATAGTAAATACTCCAAAAAGTTTTTCAGAATTAACTGGAATAGAGGTTATTACTAAAACTAAGGTTATCAAGGTTAATCCGGATAGTAAAACAGTAGAGGCTATAGATTTAAATAGCAATGAGAATAAAGAATATACATATGATAAATTAGTAATTGCAACAGGAGCAAGTCCAATTAAACCGCCACTAGAAGGCATGGACCTAGATGGAGTATATTTCATGAGGACTCCAGAAGACGCTATAACATTAAGAGATGAGATAGAGGAATTAAAACCTAGAAGAGTTACAGTAGTAGGTGGAGGATTTATAGGATTAGAAGTTGCAGAGAACTTAGCAGCTCAAGGTATGGTTGCCACTGTAATCGATATGGCAGATACTATTCCACCAGGGTTTGATAAAGAAATGACAGATTACATATTAAATCATTTAGCTGAACATAGAATAATGGTATTTACAGGTACTAAATTAGATTCTATTATTGGTGAGAATGGTAGAGTTAAACAAGTAAAAACTAATAAGCACAAGATGAATACAGATATAGTTGTCCTGTCAATTGGCATAAGAGCAAATACCCAATTCTTAGATGGTTCTGGCATAGAGTTAATGCCAAATGGAACAGTAAAAGTTAATGAATATTTAGAGACTAATATTCCAGATATATATGCAGTTGGAGATTGTGCAACAGTATCTAATAGAATTACAAAAGAACCAGCTTGGTCGCCTATGGGTTCAACAGCTAATATTTCTGGTAGAATTGCAGCTATGAATATTAATGGGAAACAAAATAAATACAATGGAGCTTTGGGGACAGCAGTAGCTCAATTACCAGATTTAAATATTGGTAGAACTGGATTGGTAGAAGATGAGGCTAAAGCAGCAGGATATGAAGCCATTAGCGTAGTAACAGTAGTAGAAGATAAGGCACATTATTTTCCTGGTTCATCATTATTTATAATAAAGATGACAGCTGATAAGAATACAAAGGAACTTTTAGGGGTTCAAGCTTTAGGCTTAGATGGTTCAGCAGTAGATAAAATTATAGATATAGCAGTAACAGCTATATCCCTAAATGGAAATTTAGAAGAGATAAGAGATTTAGATTTAGCTTATGCACCACCGTTTTCAACAGCTATACATCCTTTTGCACACACTGTTAATGTATTACTAAACAAAATATCTGGTGATTTAGTAACTGCAACACCAAAGGAATTTGCTAATGGAGATTTTGATGACTATAAAATTATGGATGCAAGTATAGTTCCAGAATTATCTAATGCTACCTATATAGATTTATCTAAAGTAAATGGTGAAATAAAAGGCTTTGATAAAGAAGACAAGATATTAATTTCTTGTAGTAAAGGAAAAAGAGCTTATATGATGCAAAATAAATTAAAACATTATGGATATAAAAATACAGTAGCCCTTGAGGGTGGAAGTATAGTAAATAATATTAAGTAGTTTAAAATTTATTAAAATAAAGGGGGAATTATAATGGTAAGTTTAACAATTAGTCCAGAAGAACAAAAGAGAGTAAAAGCATTAGGTTTTTTAGCTAATAAAGGGACAGATGAGTTTTCAGCTAGAATAATAACAGTTAATGGAAAAATATCTGCAGAACAAATAAAATGTATAGCTGAAGCAGCAGAAAAATATGGTGATGGTATGATAACATTTACATCAAGGTTGACAATAGAGTGTCCAGGAATACCCTTTGATAAAATTGAAGACTTTAGAGAGTATATAGCTAAAGAAGGTCTTTTAACAGGTGGAACAGGTTCTAAGATAAGACCGGTTGTTTCATGAAAAGGGACTACATGTCAATTTGGTTTAGTAGATACCTTCGATTTAACTGAAGATATCCATAATGAATTTTATCTAAATTGGCATGATGTTTTAACACCGCATAAGTTCAAAATAGGTATGGGTGGATGTCCAAATAACTGTATAAAACCTGATTTAAATGA
This sequence comes from Tissierellales bacterium, assembly GCA_035301805.1. Lineage (NCBI taxonomy): Bacteria > Bacillati > Bacillota > Tissierellia > Tissierellales > Tissierellales bacterium. Next base: position 37 of record DATGTQ010000124.1, on the reverse strand, counting down.
TTTAGGCATATATGGACAGTTAGAACCAAATTATGAT
>DATGTQ010000123.1 GCA_035301805.1 Tissierellales bacterium | reverse complement strand
CACAATCAACTAAATCATTAAATTTAAGTTTATCTGTTATAGATGCTACTATAAATACATATATGGTAGCTATTGGTGCTGCAATTAAGCAATCCATACCTGAAATCATTAAACCTGCAAGCATAAATACTGGTGAAAATTTAAACAGTCCAATACATAATTCCATGAAATAATCCCCCCTTATATAATATGTAATTGATAATGTATATAATTTAGATTTAAACCTAACACTATCCAGTATTTGTAAATGACTACATTAATCTAATAAGTCTTTGTATTTTTAATATTTAGTAACACTTCTTGATCACCAAAAAAACAATATTATATATTTAAATATTTTGTCATACCTGTCATCGTATTATATCATTTTGATTAATTTATATATTAAAATTTAGGAATATATTTCTGTCTATATAACAAATTTAAGTTAATTATAAAAATTTTACAGAATATTTTCAACATTATGTAATAAATTTATTAACTTTTATGTAATAGAAAAAACTATTGACATATATATATTATAGGCACCCATTATTAAGTGAGTGCCTTGATATCAATATTAATTTAAATTTTATTTTACGTAACTTTTTATTTATTTCATAACTCTCATTGCATTTAATACTGCTATTAAAGCAACTCCTACATCTGCAAATATTGCTTCCCACATAGTTGCAACTCCACCTGCACTTAGTAGTAATACTACTAATTTAACACTTAATGCAAATACAATATTTTGCCATACTATTTTATTTGTCTTTCTTGCTATTTCTATTGATTTAGCAATTTTACTTGGTTCATCTGTCATTAAAACTACATCAGCTGCCTCTATTGCTGCATCTGATCCTAGTGCTCCCATTGCTATACCAACATCTGCTCTTGCAAGTACTGGAGCATCATTTATACCATCTCCAACAAATGCAACTTTTTCTTTTTCTGATTTATTTTTAAATATTTCTTCTAATCTATCAACCTTTTCATTAGGTAATAAATTTGAATAAACTTTATCTATTCCTAATTCACTAGCAATCTTATTTGCTACTTTTTCATTATCCCCTGTTAACATTACAACTTCTTTAACACCATTTATCTTTAAATTCTTTATAGCTTCTTTACTATCTTCTTTTACTTCGTCAGATATTACTATATAACCTTTATAAATTCCATTAACTGCTATATAAACTATTGTTCCTACATCCTCAGTTGGTAAATAGAATATATTTTCTTTTTTCATTAATTTATCGTTACCTGCTAATATGTTTAAACCTTTATATTTTATTTTTATACCATGTGCTGCTATTTCTTCAAAATCATTTATTTTTTCTAAGTCTATTTTTTCTTTATAATAACTTAATATAGATTTTGCTATTGGATGGTTTGAGTTTGCTTCTGCATATGCAGCATATTCTATTAACTCTTTTTCACTTATTCCAACAGGAGATATATTTGTTACTTTAAATACACCTTTTGTAAGTGTACCAGTTTTGTCAAATACTACTGTATCAATATTTTTAAGTGCTTCTAAATAGTTACTTCCCTTTATTAATATACCCTGTTTAGACGAATTACCAATTCCACTAAAGAATGATAATGGTATTGATAAAACTAATGCACAAGGACAAGAAACAACTAAAAATACTAGTCCTCTATAAAACCAATCTAAAAATTCAGCATTAGGTACTAAAAGTGGTGGTATAAATGCTATTACCATAGCTGAGAATAATACAAATGGTGTATAGTATTTTGCAAATTTACTTATAAAGTTTTCTGTTTTAGACTTTTTACTACTTGCATTTTCAACTAAATCAAGTATTTTTGAAACTGTTGATTCTCCAAACTCTTTAGTTACTTCAATTGTTAATAATGCATTTTTATTTATAAATCCTGATAATGCAGCTTCTCCTACACCTAATTCTCTAAGAACTGATTCTCCTGTAAGTGCTGATGTATCAACCATTGAAAATCCATCTACTACTACTCCATCTAAAGGTATTTTTTCACCTGGTTTAATAACTATTATATCTCCAATACTTACATCTTCTGGAGAAACTACTTTTATTTCTGATCCAACTTTTAAGTTGGCAGAATCTGATCTTATTTGCATAAGCGAAGTTATTGACTTTCTAGATTTTCCTACTGCTATACCTTGTAAGTATTCACCTATTTTATAAAAAAGCATAACTCCTACCGCTTCTGGTACTTCTCCTATTATAACAGCTCCTATTGTTGCTATAGACATTAAGAAGTTTTCATCAAATATACGACCTTTTGATGCATTTTTTAATGCTTTTAATAACACGTCTGAACCTACTATTAAATAAACTATTAAGAATACTATATTAACAAACTTACTTTCAAATCCAGTTGCAGTTTGGAAAATTCCAAAGATATACATTATACTACCTATAATTAATTTTATTAAATCACCTTTATTTGAAGTTTCAACTTCTTCTACGGCTTCTTTTTTGTTTTCTTT
>DATGTQ010000122.1 GCA_035301805.1 Tissierellales bacterium | reverse complement strand
AGGCGTAACCCTAAATAAGGAAGACAACGCTTCAAGGAGGTTAACTACGACCTCTATCTGTACAATTATTATCTCACAAGAAGTGTGAGATAGAAAAGAAAATATAGTTTTTAAACTATGACTTTATTATACGAGGAGGTATATAAGGATGGAAGCTTTTCAGCAATTTGTAGGAAAAGCAGCAGATGTTGTATGGGGTCCTATAACTATAATTTTATTAGTAGGAACAGGATTATATCTGAGTTTGGGAACACGTTTTATACAGTTCAGGGAAATGAAGAATTCAATAAAATTAATGTTTCAAGAGAACGAAGGGGCAGAAGGGGATATTACACCATTTCAGGCCTTAAGTACATCTATGGCTGCAACTGTAGGAACTGGAAATATTGTTGGAGTTTCGTCAGCTATAGTTTCTGGTGGTCCTGGTGCAGTATTTTGGATGTGGGTCAGTGGGGCTGTCGGTGGAGCCACAAAATATGCCGAAGCCTTGTTAGCAGTAAAGTATAGGGAGACCAATGAAAAAGGTGAAAAAATTGGTGGTCCTATGAATTATATTAGTAAGGGAATCAAAGAACAGTATGATAAGAATGCAGATTGGTTAGGATTTGCCTTTGCTCTGTTTGCTGTAATTGCTTCTTTTGGTATTGGAAACATGACTCAGGCTAATTCAATTTCTGAATCAGTAGAAGTAGCTTTTGGAATAAAGCCAGCAATTACTGGAGCAATATTAGCTTTTCTAGTTGGTGCAGTAATAATTGGTGGAATAAAGAGTATAGGAAAAGTTACAGAAAAAGTAGTACCAGCTATGGCATTATTTTATATTTTAGGTGGACTAATAGCAATATTAGCTAATGCATCGGCAATACCTGGCACTTTTAAAATGATATTTGCAAACGCTTTTAGTGGTAGGGCAGTAGGTGGAGGTTTGTTGGGAACAGTCATTAGATTTGGTATAGCAAGAGGAGTATTTTCTAATGAAGCAGGGTTAGGTAGTTCACCAATAGCTCATGCAGCGTCTAAAAATGATGATCCTGTAGCAGAAGGTATTATTGCTTCAATCGCTGCTTTCATAGATACTATTATAGTATGTACAATGACAGCTTTAGTTATATTGACTTCAGGATTAGTAAAGGTAAATGAAGCTGGTGCCATGGTTATAGAAAATAACCTTGAAGGAGCTTCTTTAACAACTACGGCATTTGGTACCTTATTACCAAATTTTGGTACATATATAATACCATTAGGATTAGTATTATTTGCTTTTTCAACTATATTAGGCTGGTATTATTATGGTTCAAAGAGTTTAGAATATATTGCTGGTTTAAATGCAGTTAAATATTATAATTGGATATGGGTTGTTCTTAGTTTCGTAGGTGCAGTTGCGTCTTTAGATATTGTTTGGGGAATATCTGATGTATTTAATGGCCTTATGGCTGTGCCTAATTTAATAGGATTACTTGCCCTCAGTCCACTAGTATTTCAAATGACAAGAGAATATGATGGAAATGTTGGATTAGGAGAAGTAGGAACTAAGAAAAGATTATCTACATCAAGAGCTGGAAAATAAAAACTGATTATATAAATATATAAATAAAAATAGGGAGCTGTTTGCTCCTTATTTTTTTTGGTCTTCTCTATAATCATCCATAACTTTAGAAAATATTTCAGCTGTACAAGGTGGTGTGTATGTAATAGAGTTGGCTCCTGCTTCTATAGTTTCTAAAATTGATTCATCCGTTGGTCCACCAGTTGCAATAATAGGTAATTCTTTACCAAATTCACTTCTTATCTTTTTTACAATGTTAGCTGTATTTGCTCCCCCTGATACATTTAATATACTTGCTCCGGCGGCTAGTTTTTCTTTGTAATCATCACATTCAGAGACGACTGTAGCTATTATAGGAATATCAATTCTTTTGTACATCTTTTTAATGACTTTCGGATCAGTTGGTGCATTTATAACAACTCCATAGGCACCCATAAGTTCTGCTTGTAATGCTATATCTACAGAACGTTTTCCCGTTGTAAGACCGCCACCAACACCTACAAAGACTGGTACAGGGGCTACCTCTAATATGGCTTGGGTAATGGAAAGTTGTGGTGTAAAAGGGTAAACTGCTATAATAGAGTTAGCGTTAGTGTTTTTAACAATTGCTACATCAGTTGAAAAAAGTAAGGATTTAATACGAGTTCCTAGTATTTTAATGCCACTAGCTCTGTATATTACTGGAGGGACTTCTATTATCCTAGTTCTCAACTTTGATTTTACTTCTGGTATATATTTTTCCATGCTAAGACCTCCTATTCTTAAAATATTATATAATTAAGTATGAACGTATTCTTTGGTTTTGTCAATAAGCAAATAATAATCCAGAATAATAAAGTAGTAACTATATTATACAAGATACCCAGTTATGTCGTATAATATAGAAGAATTCAAAAAAACAATAATAAAAATAAATATACTAATATAGAAGGAAGTATTATATGAAGACTATAGAAGGATTTGCAGCATTGTTGGATACGGGGAAAACAGTACTCCCTATTACTTTAATATTGATTTTATTTCAGGTCTTAGGTCTAAGAAAGCCAATTAGGGATAGTAAAGAGTTTATTGTATGATTTCTTTTAACAATTTTCGGTATTCACTTTTTTTAAAAAGGAAGGACTATTGTGGAAAGGTGTCGGGCCAGGGGAACTACTATCCTTTATGGCAGAGGAACTGGAGAAAGTGAAATACAAAAATTCCTTAATATTCATGTTGAAGCTTCTAAAGAAATCATATTGATAGTATGGGAAAATGAAAATTATACGGACATTTATAATAAAGTAATAGAGATGGATAAATTAAAGAAGCCTGGAACAGGGATAACTTTCACTTTACCTATGAAAAATTTGGTGGGTCTTCATCATAGAAAGTTTTTGATTAGGATGAAGAAGTCTAGGAGGGACTGTCCTAGACTTTTTTCTATATAAAAAAACTAACTAATAATTTTGTTCCAACCCAAGCTCCTAAAAAGGCAAATATTAAATACTCCCAGCCATGTAGGGACATAGAAGCTATACCGCTAAATAAGGCACTTATATTACAGCCAAGAGCTATAGTTGCACCAAAGCCCATTAATAGACCACCAATTATTGCAGCTAGAACTTCCTTTTTAGAATTTATTTTTCTTATTCTAAATTGAGATGACAACAGAGCAGCTAACATAGCCCCGAGAATTATACCTATATTCATTATGGAACCTGAATGGTTAGAAAAACCCTTAGCTAAAATCTCTCCTTTATTACCTTGGAAATAAGACCAATTTTCTGGATGAGCCCCTAAAGCTTTATATATCCAAGCTCCCCAATAGGTAATAGGGGCGTTTACTCCCCAAGGCTTTCCATTTATTCTAAAGATTATAATGTTTAAGATTGCAATTACAATGGCACCGACAATTAAGGACCAAGGTTTTATAATGAATTTTTTGTAAGAAGGACTATCTTTTATTTTCATCATACTCATCTCCTTAAATTAATAACCTGTATGTTTTTTTCCATACCAATGAGCTAAAATATATAAAATAATTAAAATACTAAATTGCAATATTAAGCTAGGAATCCAATCTATAATATAGGGCATGAATATATCTTTCCCCTTAGCTATAGATATTCTTTCCCAAAAGTTAAAACCTTTAGCGGCTATAAGGGAACCGATAGAGAAGAAAATTAAGGTTAAAATTTGTATTAAGAAACCTTCTCCTAGTCTTGTTAGAATTCTAGCAGTACAGCCATCAGCTATAACCATTCCTATACCAAAGAGAAAGGCCCCTACAGCTATATGTAGGCCTATAGGACTTATATTACCTGGAACCAAATCACCAGTTTGGAAAACCTTATACTGTATTATTGAAAAGCCAACTGTTGCTATTGATATGGATAAAATTGCAGACTTTGTGTGGTCCGTTCCGCCTACAAGAATAGGGTCCCTAAAAGCAGCTGTAAAACAAAAACCGGACTTTTGTAATGTAAACCCTATTACTATTCCTAATATCCATACAGTACTATGTTTTGGGTTTTGCTTATTTATTAGAAAACCTATGAAAATGAGAATAGTAAGTAATACTATTCCAAAAGTAAATTGATTTTTTTTCAATATCTTCACCTCCAAGGCATGTCTAATTAAATTATATACTATATCAGAATATTTAGAAATAACTAGTTTTATATTAGGTTGTGATAAGTAATTATTTTTTACAATTACTAGATATTATCATTTTACTTTGGCATGGAAATTGTATTAAAAAGATGATATCATAGTAGGGATGATTTTTAATATTACAGGAGGGTTATGATTGGGGTAAAAGACAATGTATTTGAAAAAGAAGCAGTGGGAAAACTTCTATTGAAGTTTTCAATTCCATCTATTGTATCTTTATTAATAGCTGAACTTTATAATATGGTAGATACAATATTTGTTGGCAGGGAAGTAGGAGGAGAAGCTATAGCTGCCTTAGTTGTAGTATTCCCTATTCAAAGATTTGTTGTAGCCTTTAGTATGATGATGGCTATAGGGGCTTCTACAGCTGTGGCACGGAGTAATGGAGAGAAAGATTCTGATAATGCTAGAAGAATAATAATGAACTCAATGAGTTTAATTTTTACAATAATGATACCAACCATAGTCTTAACTTCTATATTTAAGACAAATATAGTTAAGGTATTTGGAGCTAGTGATAGAATAATACCTTATGCTGAAGATTATTTAGCAATAATAATATTTGGTAGTATATTTCAATGTTTAAGTACTACTATGAATTATATTATGATGGCTTTAGGAGATAGAAAAGTTGCCCTTAAAAGTACTTTCATAGGAGCTATAGGTAATATAATTATTGACGCTATATTAATTATTGGTTTTTCTTATGGGGTTAAAGGGGCTGGAATAGGAACTGTAGTGTCCCAAGGCTTTGCTTTTCTATATTCTTTCTATCATTTTAAAAATATAAAGGAACAATTTAATTTGTCCTATGGTTTTAAATTTGATTGGGAAAGATGGAAATCAATTTTATCAGTAGGATTCTCTGCATTCATAGTAGAGGCAGAGGATGGGATTGTTTTAGTGATTCTCAATAATCTATTATTATTAAATGCTGGTGATGAAGGTGTTATTATATTAGGCGTAATTTCAAAACTTTCTATGTTTTTATTTATAACAATAATGGGGATTAGCTCAGCTATGCAACCTATAGCAGCCTATAATTTAGGTGCTAAAAATTATAAAAAGCTAAAAGAGGTTGTGAAAAAGACTGCTATATATGCCTTAATAACTTCAACAGTACTTTGGGGTATAAGTATGGTATTTGCTAAACAGCTCATATCAGTATTTATTAAAGATGTAGATATTATTGCAAAATCAGCAAAAGCCTATAGGACTATGATAGCAGTTTTTCCATTAATAAGTATATATTATATGTCTATATATTATTTCCAAGCTTTAGGGATGGCAAAGTCCTCTTTCATAGTGTCCATATTTAGACAATTAATAATACTATTACCTGTATCAGTAATACTAATGTCTGTATTTAATTTAGGAGCTTTAGGAGCATGGCTATCCTATCCTATATCTGATTTGGTATCTAGTGTTACTTCTTTTATACTAATGAAGAAACAAACTAAAAAAATAGATATAAAAATAAAAGATACAGCTCTAGAAGCTGCCTAACAAAGAATAAACCTAAACTGCCTTTTAAAAGGGCAGTTTTTACTTTAATAAATCTAAAAGTGTACCCTGATACTTGCAAAAGTGTATGGGGAAGTGTATTATTGTATATAGATACATTATAATAAACGTAAATGTGATTCCATCCACTTTAAAAAGGAGATGATTTCTATGGCAGATAAGAATCTAAAATTAAATACAAGGTATGCTATATTAATTGCTCTTACAACAGTTATGACTATGGTAATTAACATACCGACTGTTGCAACAAAAGGATACTTAAACCTTGGTGATATGATAGTTTTTATGGCTGCCTTTATACTTGGTAAAAAGGGTGGATTTATAGTTGGAGGATTTGGCTCGGCTTTAGCTGATATTTTATTAGGTTATACCTATTATGCACCAATTACTTTTATAGTGAAAGGACTAGAAGGATTTATTGCTGGTAGAATATTAGAAGCAGATATAGGAAAGAAGATTCCTATAATTGCTACAGGAATAGGGGGATTGTGGATGGCCCTTGGGTATTATTTAGCTGAAATATTTATGTATGGGGGAAAAGCAGCTTTGGCTTCTGTGCCAGGAAATATTATACAAGGTCTAGTAGGGGCAGTTACAGCAGTAATATTAAACACTGCATTGAAAAAAACCAGGATGTTTAATGACTAAAGTAATTTTGCTTTAGTCACTTTTTTGTATGAAAATTTTTTGCTGGAATGAAGAAGGAAAGAATAAACAAAGGCCTGTATAAAAGCACTAAATAACTTTAAAATAAAAAATACTAATTGTTTATGTGATACTAAAAAATAAGAAATTTGGCTTCTGACAGTTTTGTTAGATGGTTTAAATTAGTCCTGAGACACAAGAATAGAATAGGTTTAGTTTTTCGCCCTTAAATACCCCGTTAGATAATCTATACATAACGCAACAAATCTAAGTAAAAGGAAATGAACTATAGAGTTCTTAATACTAGTAAAGTTATATACATCTACATAAACAAATAAAGCTATTAAAAGAATATTAATAGAATTTAATTCTAAGCTTTTTGTAAAAAAATCTTTTAAAAATATTTTCCCAAAGCCTATGGCAAACACCTCCTAACTTAACTATATTATATTGTGCCATGATATAGTATAATAATTGTCTTTATTCTATATAAAAAGAGATAATAAAATGCCGAATTATAATAGAAAAGTACGTTAGTGTTGTAAGGCTATAACGATACAGTATTGTTATGGCTTTATTTAAAGGAAAATACATTTCTTATTGTCTACTTATGGTATAATCAATTAAAATAAATAAAAAGAAGGTGAATTAGTATGGAAAAGATTTTGCTTGTAGAAGATGATACTAATTTAGCTATAGGTATAGAATATTCCTTGAAAAGTGAAGGTTATAGTGTAAACTTAGCTGATACTTTTGAAAAAGGTAGAAGGTTATTTGATGAAAATGACTATAATTTAATATTATTAGATGTTATGCTTCCTGATGGTAGTGGTTATGAGTTATGTGAAGAAATAAGAAAAAAGTCTAAGGTGCCAATTATTTTTCTTACTGCTTGTGATGAAGAGGTTAATGTAATCCTAGGCTTAGATATGGGAGGAGATGACTATATTACAAAGCCTTTTAGGGTTAGTGAGTTAATGTCAAGGATTAGGGCTGTATTAAGAAGATATGGAAAAGAAAAAACTAAAAATGTTTTAACTTCAGATGATATTAAACTATTTATATCAGAAGGTAAAGGAGAAAAAAATAATGAAGAATTATATCTTACCCCTATTGAATTTAGACTTCTATCCTCTTTCATGAAAAATCCAAAACAGGTGTTGACAAGAAATAGTTTATTGGAAAAGATATGGGATATAGATGGAGAATTTGTAGATGATAATACTCTTTCAGTATATATAAAAAGACTTAGGGAAAAAGTGGAAGAAAATTCTTCGAAGCCTAAGTATATAAAAACCGTTAGAGGCATGGGTTATAAATGGGATATTGAAGTGAGAGGTGATTAGGTGTTTAGAAATCCAGAGTTTAAAGCTATTACAAGGAAGTTATTTTTACTCCAATTAGTATTTAGTATAATAATGATGATATTTATTAGTTATTATGTTATAGAAATAAATAATAATATTATAAAACAAAATACTGCATTAGTAGGGAAAATAATGTCCATAGATCCATCCCTAGGTAAAGAGTTAGTACCTATTATTACAAAAGAAGCTACCAGTAGTGAAATACAAGAAGGGAAAAAATTATTAGAAGGATATGGATATACTGGGAATTTAAAAATTGCCTATCAGCCTCTTTTAAAAGAGCTATTTTCTAATATGAAAATATTAACTTTCAGTTTAGTCCTATTATTTTTTATTCCAATTTTTATAATAACTAAAGGTGAATATAATAGTCTATACAGTAAAGTAAAGGAACTTTCTTTAGCCGCAGATAAAGTAATAGAAGGGGATTTTTCCTATGAATTCAAAGATGGAGGAGAAGGAGATTTTAATATTTTATCTCATCAATTTAACCAAATGGCCAACAGATTGGAAAATAGTTTGGAAAGTTTAAAAAAGGAAAAAATATTTTTACAAAATATAATATCCGATATATCTCATCAATTAAAAACTCCCTTATCTTCCCTTATTATGTTTAATGAATTAATCCTTGAAGATGAAAATATGGATGAAAATACAAAAATTGATTTCCTTGAAAGAAGTCAAATTCAATTAAAAAGAATGGAATGGTTAATAATTAATTTATTAAAGGCAGCTAGAATAGAATCGGGAGCTATACAATTTGAAGAAGAAAAAGTTTATTTATATGAACCAGTAGATATAGCTATTTCTTCATTAGATATGAAGATAAAAGAAAAGAATATAAAAATTGAAGTCTTAGGGGAGAAAGAGAATTCTTACTTTTACGGAGATAAGGAATGGACTGGAGAGGCATTAATTAATATTATTAAAAATTGTATTGAACACAGTGATACTAATGGAAGTATTGAAATAATTTTAGAAGAAACCCCAGTGTTTAGCCGTATAATCGTAAAAGACTATGGTGAAGGAATAGATAGAAAAGATTTACCTCATATATTTAAAAGATTTTATAAGGGAAAAAGTGAAGTTAAAGTTGAAAGTATAGGTATAGGATTGAATTTAGCAAAATTAATAGTGGAATCTCAAGGTGGTATTATTTCCGTAGAAAGTAAAAAAGGTATGGAAACACAGTTCACTATTACTTTTTTAAATATTTTAGATATAGGTACTAAGGGTAGAATTTAAAATTATTTTCAACCTCTTATGAGATTTAATCTTACTAAATTGTAAGGGAAAGATTCACTTATATGTAAGTAATATATTATAAATTATAATTAGAAGAATTAGAAGAAATATTGGGAGGTTGAAAGGAATGGAAGTAGTAAAAACAGTAGGTCTATGTAAAAGCTATGGCGAAGGTGATACTAAAGTAGATGCAGTTAAAGATATTAACTTAACTATAAATCAAGGTGAATTTGTAGCAATAGTAGGGGCTAGTGGTTCAGGAAAAAGTACCTTACTTCATTTAATAGGTGGAGTAGATAAGCCTACTAGTGGGAAAGTTTATGTAGATGATATAGATATCTATAGTTTAAGCGAAAAGGAACTAGCTATATTTAGAAGGAGAAAAGTAGGATTTATATTTCAATTTTATAATCTAATACCAGTTCTTACTGCCGAAGAAAATATATTATTACCAATCCATTTAGATAATAAGGAAATTGATGAAAAATATATAGATGAACTAATAAATATTCTTGATCTAAAAGATAGAAGAACCCATTTACCTAATGAACTTTCAGGAGGGCAACAACAAAGGGTATCTATAGGTAGGGCTTTAGCTTATAATCCTTCTATCATATTAGCCGATGAGCCTACAGGGAATTTAGATAGTAAAAATAGTAAGAAAATTGTAGATTTATTAAAAGTATCAGTAAAAAGATACAATCAAACTCTTATACTAATAACCCACGATTTAGATATGGCGGCCCAAGCAGATAGGATAATCACTATAGAAGATGGTAGGATAGTTAAAAATGAGGTGATAAATAGTGAAAGGCTATAAAGATATCACCTATAAATATTTAAAGAATCAAAAAAAGAGGACGATTCTAACCATTTTCGGCATTATATTATCAGTAGCTTTAATAACGGCTATTGGTACTATAATTGTCAGTGTAAGAGACGCAGAAATAAGGGACACAATTAGGCGAAATGGAGATAACCATGGAATAATACGGGAAGTTCGTAAAGAAGAAATAGATAGTATAGTAAATAACGTAAAAGTAGAAAAGGCAGGAATAAGTCTTCATGAAGGATTTGGGGTAGTAAATGAACTAACAGAAAATGAAAAAAAGCGATACGATATAGGTTCACATTACAGATATATTAGTATAAGTAGCTATGATGAAAAAGCATTATCTTTACTCTCCTATGATTTAAAGGAAGGAAGATTTCCTAAGAATAAGAATGAAATAGCCATAGAGCATTGGATATCAGAATATTTTCCTAATAAGCCTAAAATTGGGGATAAGATTAAAATCCCAATTGGAGATAGGTATGCTACAGATATAGACGAAAATGGAAAGGAAGTAGAAATTAAAGTTGGACCACGGGGTTGGGGATATTCTGAAGAAACCTTTGAAGAAACTGGAGAAAGAGAATACACTATTGTAGGATTTCTAGAACCAGAATATATATGGAAAGGGAATAATTCAACAACAGCAATTTCTTATATTGATAAAGCTTCTCTTCCAGATGATAAAGAATATAATATATATTTAAAAATGAATTCCCTAAAAAACATTCACGATGAAATATATAATCTAGCAGGAGTAAATGACTGGAGAGAGAAGAAAGCTAATGAAGAATATGAAACTTTAGAAAAAGTTGAATTTAATGAACCTTTATTGAGGCTTTACGGTAAGAGTTTAGACGATAATTTTAATTGGTTTATCATAAGTTTATTTGGCTTTATAGTTATTTTAGTAATTGTGGCTACAATTGCAGTTATATATAATTCCTTTAATATATCTGTACTAGAAAGAGTATCTCAATTTGGTTTACTCCGTACTGTAGGGGCTACTCCCAAACAAATAAAAGGAATCGTTATGAAGGAAGGAGCTTTACTTGGTTTAATAGGTATTCCTATAGGTTTAATATGTGGAGTAGTAGCCATGAAAATAGTTCTATATGTAATTGGATTTTTTAAATTTGATTTTTTAGATGATTTACAAATATACTATTCAATACCAGTCTATATAATAGCTTCATTATTAGGTATTATAACAGTATTTTTATCAGCTAATGGACCAGCGAAAAAGGCTGCAAAAGTTCCTCCACTAGAAGCTGTTAGAAGTACAGGGAGCTATAGAAAAGAAGATTTATCTAAAGTAAAAGGTTCAAAAACTGTAAGAAAAGTACTAGGAATAAAAGGAGAAATAGCCTATAAAAATTTAAGAAGAAATAGAAAAAGATTTGTTATAACTGTATTCTCCATGACCATAAGTATAGTATTATTTATAACTTTTGCTACTTTTTCTGATAATGTATTTAAAATGAATATTATTGAAAATGAAAATGCAGTAGATTTTAGAATAGATGATGTATCTTATTATGAGAATCCTAATACTTTAAATACTACCTATAACGATTTAAGAAAGATGGAAGAGGTAGAAAAAATATATAAATTTGAAGATACACACTTATATCTTTTAATAGAAAAAGAAAAAATAAATCCTAAATTATTAGAAATAGACTCCTATGCCTATGAAGAAGATAATAAAAATAATGATATTGTAGGGGTATATAATAATACACTAATGACTTTTGGCAATGAAAACATGGAACAGTTTGAACCATTATTAAAACAGGGAAAGATAGACTTAGAGGAAATGAACAAAAACAATGGAGTTCTTGTAGTGAAAACTACTGTTGCGCATAATGAAGAAACAGATAAAATGGCTGTATTAGATGGGTATGATATAAATGTAGGGGATGAACTAACCATAAATACAGGTCAATCTGAAGAAGAGGAAAATCAAGTAGTGAAAGTAATGGGAATATTAGAAAAAGGACTCTTAGATTGGGAATATGGAGAATATGGTGGAATAAATATAATAACTACAGAAGAAGTGTTAGAAAAAATAGATAAAACTACTACACCAGAACTATATGTAGAAATAAAAGATGATGGAGATAGAGAAAAGGTAAAGAAATATATTAATCAGTTAGAAGAAAATAATAAAAGCTTACGTGTTATAGACTTTTCAGAAGAGGCAAAAGAGATGAGAAATGCAGCTATAGTTATGAATATATTCCTATATGGATTTGTGGCAGTGATAGCATTAATTAGTAGTATAAATATAGTGAATACTATTAGCACTAATTTAATCCTTAGGACTAAGGAATTGGCAATGCTTAAAGCTGTAGGGATGGATCAAGGAACTTTAAAAGGCATGGTATCCTTAGAAAGTTTATATTATGGACTATATGCATCTATTTATGGTGGCCTAGTCGGCACAGGTCTAACTTATATACTTCATAAAATATTGCTTGAAATAAGAGAATTTAAGTGGGTAGTTCCCTGGAAAAATATCTTAATAGCCTCTATTAGCGCAATCCTAATAGCCTTATTCTCTGGTTATGGACCTATGAAAAGGATTAATGATGGAAATATTATAGAGAATATAAAAATGGAAGAATAAACACTCACTTTTGTGGGTGTTTTTTTATGTGGACTGATGAATTAAACTAATATACAATAGATATAAGAATATATAAGGGATAGGAATGATTAAGGGGGATTAAATTGCGAACTGTATTACAAGAATACTTTGGATTTGAAGATTTTAGAACGGGACAAGAAGAGCTAATAGAGGGAGTTTTAGCTAAAAGAGATGTATTAGGTATTATGCCTACTAGTGGTGGTAAATCCTTATGTTATCAAATTCCTGCCATACTATTAGATGGGATAACATTAGTGATTTCACCATTAATATCCTTAATGAAGGATCAAGTAGATGGACTTAATGAATTAGGAATATCGGCTACTTTTATAAATAGTACATTACCAATAAGTCAACAGAATAAAAGAATTAGGGATTCTTTAGAAGGAAAATATAAATTAATGTATATAGCCCCAGAACGCCTTAATTCTCAAATGTTTTTAAACTTTACTAGAAAAGTTACTATTCCCTTTGTAGCCATAGATGAAGCCCATTGTATAAGTCAGTGGGGTCACGATTTTCGCCCTAGTTATAGGGAGATTCCAAAGTTTATTTCTGCCTTAGAGAATAGACCTGTAATAGGAGCCTATACTGCAACGGCTACTAAAGAAATAGTTGAAGATATTAATAATATATTAAAGCTTTCTACTCCATTAAAAATAAATACTGGATTTGACCGACCTAATTTATACTTCCAAGTTAAAAATTCAATAGATAAAAAATCTTTTATACTAAACTATTTAAGAAAAAACTCTCAAGAATCAGGTATTATATATTGTGCAACTAGAAAAGAAGTGGAAAGTTTAGGAGAACTTTTAAAGGAAAGAGGATTTAAAGCAGGGATATACCATGCAGGTTTAACTGATGAAGAAAGGAAAAAAAACCAAGAAGATTTCCTATATGACAAAATCTTAGTCATGGTAGCAACTAATGCTTTTGGTATGGGAATTGACAAATCTAATGTAAGATTTGTTATACATCACAATATGCCTAAAAATATGGAGGCCTATTATCAAGAAGCAGGACGGGCTGGAAGAGATGGAGAAAAAAGTGATTGTATTTTACTATTTTCACCTCAAGATGTAATTAAACAAAAATATTTAATTGAACAGAGTATTTCAAATCCTGAAAGAAAAGAAATAGCATATAAAAACCTCCAAACTATAGTAGATTATTGTCACACTAGGGATTGTTTAAGAAAAAGAATTCTTAACTATTTTGGAGAAGACTTTAAGAAAGAAAGTTGTAAATTTTGTAGTAATTGTTTAGATGAAAGGGAATTAAAGGATTTTACTCTAGAAGCTCAGAAGATTATTTCTTGTGTCTATAGAATGAATCAAAACTTTGGCACAACTATGGTGGCAAAAGTGTTAATGGGTTCAAAGGATAAAAGGCTACTAGGTTTTGGATTAGATAAATTATCTACCTATGGGATTATGGATGAATATACTGAAAAAGAAATAAGAAATATGATCTTATTACTTATTGCCGATGGATATTTAAAAATGACGGAAAGTAGATTTCCTGTAGTACAAATGACTAGTAAGTCTATGGAAATATTAAAGGGAGAGAAAAAGGTATATCAAAGAGTTGAAAAGGTAGATGAGAAAGTAAGAAGAGATTTACCTGTACATGGTGAACTATTTGAAGAACTTAGAACGGTACGTATGGATATAGCATTAGAGAAGAAAGTACCTCCCTATATTATCTTTGCTGACTCTACTCTAAGAGAAATGTGCATGTATCTTCCAGAGAATAAAGAAGAAATGCTAATGATAAAAGGAGTAGGAAATATTAAATATGAAAGATATGGAGAAGTATTCCTAGATGCAATACTAGAGTATAAGGAGAGTACAGGGTTAGATGCTCCTAAAAAAAGTGGGACTACAGGTTCCAGTAGAGTCTCCAACAAAGTAAAATCCCATGAAATTAGTTATAATTTATATAAAGATGGTAAATCCATAGAAGAGATTGCAGGAGAAAGAGAGCTAACAGAAGAGACAGTATTTAATCATATAGTAAAAAGTTTTGAAGAAGGTAAGGAAGTGGACTGGTCAGATATGGTAGATAAGGATATAGAAAGTCAGGTGTTGGCTGTAGTGGATGAGATAGGAGCAGAGTTTTTAAGGCCTATAAAAGAGGAATTGCCGGAGAGTGTAAGTTATTTGGATATTAAGAAGGTGTTGTGTAAGAGGAGTTATGGGTAGGATTATTTTTAATATTTTGACAAGAATAAGTAAATATAGTATGATCAATGTAATATTATAATAGTTTAACTATAAGGATTTGAAATCATGAAAAAGGTTTTCAAAATGAAAATAGAGTATTTATAGTCTACCTATAAGGAATTACAATATGACCATGAAATTTTTAAATAGTACTAAAGTGAAATCGCCTTAGAAACAAAGGTGATTTTATTTTTTGTAGAAAATATTTAAGGATATATATGAAATATTAAAGATTTTGGTTATATTAAACTGATATAATTAGAAAAGGGAATAATAAAATATCAATGATAATTCGTGAGAAAATATAACTTAAGGAAATTATTTGCTACATAAGGAGGATATTATGATAGAACTAGGAAAAACTCAAGAACTAGAAGTAATGAAACTTACACCAAAGGGTGCATATTTGAATGAAAAAAATAAAGAAGAAAGCAAAGATGTTTTTATTCCAGAAGGGGAATTGCCTAAGAATATATCTGAAGGAGATACAATAGATGTATTTGTCTATAGGGATGAAAAGGAAAAAGTTGTTGCTACAACAAAAAAGCCTGATTTAGAAGTTGGAGAAATAGGCTTTCTAAAGTTGGCTGAAACAACTAGGATAGGTGGATTTATGAAATGGGGGCTAGATAAAGATTTATTTTTACCTTTTAGTGAACAAATTGGGAAGGTAGAAAAAGGAAGGAAATATCTAGTTGGAGTATATATAGATAAAACAAATAGATTGTGTGCTACTATGAAAATTAAAAACCTTTTAAGTGATAATTCTCCTTATAGAAAGGATGATAAAGTTAAAGGTACTATTTATAGTATAAATAGGGAAATAGGTGTTTTTGTAGCAGTAGATAATAAATATGATGCGTTAATCCCTAGACATGAGTTATTCGGTGCTTATAGAATAGGAGATACTATAAATGCAAGAGTAACTAAAGTAAGAAAAGATGGAAAGCTAAATTTAAGTCTTAGAAAGAAAGTTTATAAACAAATGGATAAGGATGCTAGGGTGATTTTAAATAAATTACAAAGAAAAGGTGGAGAACTACCTCTTAATGATTACAGTTCCCCAGCTGAAATAAAAGAGGAATTAAATATGAGTAAAGGTGCATTTAAGAGGGCAGTAGGGAGATTATTGAAGGAAGGGCAAGTTGAGTTTAGTAAGAAGGGAATTAGGTTGGTGAGGATGTAGGTAGTGGATTACAATTGTAAATATAAAGAGGAAAAACGCTGTGGATATGATTAGGCAGCGTTTTTGTTGTTTAGTTAGATATAGAAATTAATATAATATAGATGAATTTTGAATATTTAGATTTAA
>DATGTQ010000121.1 GCA_035301805.1 Tissierellales bacterium | reverse complement strand
AATGCAATTGGAATACTTCTTAGCATAGGTTTCAATTTTATATTTGCTAAAGGATATATGTTGGAAAAATCCGTCCCTGGTATTGAAAATACAACTACTCCAACTGTTGTAATTAGTATTATGGGGTAGATTATGAGGGCCATACGACCTATATCCACTATTTTACTTCTTCCTAAATAAGAAGTGACAAAAATCATAGTAATTATTATAATTTCTATAGGTGTGGTTTCCAATAAGAATAGTTTTATTACTCCCCCAAATACTCGCACCGAAAAAGTTAAGATACCTACTAAATATATAAGAAAAACAAAAGATATTATGTTGAATATAAAGGGTGGAACAATTTCTTTTCCAAATTCAAAATATATTTTTCCCGGATACATTAGGTTTAGACTATTAAATATCATTATAATAGGAATAGTTAAAATCCCCCCTAAAATAATGCTAAACCATCCTCCATTTTCTACAACTTCTGCTAAGTCACTTGGCAAAGAAAGTATCCCTATTCCAATAACAACAGAAACAATTAGAGCCTTAATTTGCCTATTTGATACTTTGATTTTTCCTTTCATACCATCACCTTATCTAAGTCTTCTCTTATTTTTAGGAAAAGTAAAAGCTGGTCTTTTCTTTAAATCTTGTATAGGAGCTTTTATAATTGTATCCCTTAGGTCTCCTTCTTCCAAACCTAATCCAGAATAAGGAGATGTAAAAGGAATCCCAAAACTATTTAATTTCACAAGATGAGTTAACATAACTAAAAATCCAAGCATTATCCCGTAAAGGCCTAAAATCCCAGCACAAGCCATTAGAATAAATCTATATAATCTTAATCCTGTAGCCAAATCATAACTTGGCAATGTAAAAGAAGCAATAGTGGTAACTGCCACTATAATAATCATTAAAGGACTGACTATACCTGCATCTACAGCAGCCTGCCCTATAATAAGACCGCCAACTATTCCTATTGTGGTACCAATAGGTCCTGCTATTCTAGTCCCAGATTCTCTTAGTAACTCTATTGTCAATTCCATTAAGAAGGCTTCCAAAAAAGCTGGAAAAGGAACATTAACTCTAGTAGCAGCTACATAATAAGCCAAACGAGTAGGCAACAGCCCTGGATGAAAGGAAGTTATTGCTATATATAATGCTGGGGCAAATAATGCTATGAAAGCAGCTATGTATCTAATTAACCTTACAGTAGATGTAATGGCCCATCGAGAATAATAATCCTCTGATGACTGCATTAAAGTTCCTATAGTTGCTGGCATTATTAAAGCAAAAGGACTATTATCTACTAATAAAGCTACTCTACCTTCACATAAACTAGCAGCTACTGAATCTGGCCTCTCTGTATTTTCTATTTGGGGAAAAGGTGAAAGATAATTATCTTCAATAAGATTTTCTAGCATAGTACTGTCTAATATTGCATCTATATCTACTTTATCAAGTCTATTGTTTACCTCCTCTACTAATCCTTCTTGTACTATATCTTCTATGTACATAATCCCTACACTAGTTTTTGATCTTCTACCAATTTCCACTACCTTTAGCTTTAATTTTGGATCTTTTATTCTTCTCCTAACTAAACTAGTATTGATTCTTAAAGTCTCAGTAAAGCCTTCTCTAGGCCCTCGAACTACAGTTTCCGTTTCTGGTTCATCGACACTTCTTGTATTCCATCCCCTAGTAGAAAGAATTATAGCCTTTTCTATACCATTTATTAATAGAGCTGTTTCTCCAGATAAAATAGCATCTATTACTTTTTCCATTTCCTCTTCTTCATTTATTTCTGATAAGGAAATGCCTTCATTGGCAATTATACTAAAAATATGAGATTTTAAATTTTCACCTATTGGCATTTCTATATCTTTCTCGTCGGATAAGGATCCTAAAACGGATTCACTTAAAACTGCCTTATCTATAAGCCCATCTACATAAACAAATAATAAAGCTACTTCTCCATCCTTTCCTATATGAAAATTTCTAAAAACTATATCGCTACAGTCTTTAAAAATATCCTTTAATAATTGGGTATTCTTCTCTAAATCTTTACTTATACTCATAGAATTCTCCTAAATAAATTTTAATACTACATATATTACTGGTGGTACAACTAAATATATGATAAATATACTCTTCGCAATTTTAGCATCTTTTACGAGCCCTTCTTTTTTAAGTCTTGGCAAATCTATAAAATAAACTATTAATGATACAACTATAGAAATAGCTACCACATTCATATCAATGATAGTTTGAGAAAAATGCTTATATTTAAAAAACAAAATTTCCACTTCCCCATAGTTTTAATATTATAATCTACCGGAAGTGGAAATTTTATTCAATATTATTAAATTGTTTTCGTCACATAGACATTTTTAATCATTTTCTCTAAATCCTTCTTACAATTATATAAAGCCTTTTCACTATCAAAAATTCCAAAAACAGTAGGCCCGCTACCACTCATTAAGCTACCTAAAGCCCCATTTTTAATCATTATCTTCTTCAATCTATCTATTATTTCATATTTTCTTAAGGTAACTTCTTCTAAAACATTAGCCATATTTTTGCTTAATGAATAAATATCGTCTTCCTCCATATTTTTAATTAACTTTCCTATATCCGGCCTTTTATTAATTTTATCTAATTGAAGACTTTCATATACCTTTACAGTAGATACTGGAAGGCCAGGATTGGCTAATAAAATTAATTTATCTGAAAAACTAGGTAGCTTTTTTAGTTTTTCCCCTATACCTTCTGCTTGAGCTGTTCCCCCCATAATACAAAAAGGTATATCTGCCCCTATTTTCACACCCATATCCATTAATTCTCTCTCTGAAAGATTTAAATCCCAAAGCTTATTTAATCCTTTGAAAATCATAGCAGCATCTGTACTTCCTCCTGCTAGCCCAGAAGCTATAGGAATATTCTTTTGGATTTTGATATAAATTCCTTTATCTATATTATATTTTTCTTTTATCAATTCAGCCGTCTTATAAACTAAATTAGTTGAGTCTAAGGGTACTTTAGGATGATCCGATTCTATTACTATCCCTTCCCCTATTTCCCTGAGTATAATAGTATCTTTTAAATCTATTTGTTGCATTATAGTACTGATATTATGGTAACCATCTTGTCTTTTTGAAAGTACATCTAAAGATAGATTAATCTTACCATAAGCATCTAGTTTCATCTCCGTCATACCTTATCTCCTTTATTAATTTTAGAACAGTTATATTATACCATAAAATAATAGGTCTATCATTGAAAACTAACATGTAGATTTAAATCTCCCTTAGAATTTCATATCTACATGTTTTTCTATTATTATCTTTTCTCCTGGCATAAGATTGTCTGGTGAAGATAAATTGTTTGAAAGTACTATTTCTTCTACAGTAGTATTATATCTTTTGGCTATGTCCCATAGTATATCTTCTTTTTGAACAATGTACACAGTAATACTAGATCTCTTTTTCTTATTTATTAATTCATCAGTTGATTCTATTTCTTGGATAATATTTATCTTTTTCTTACTAGTAACTTGAACATAGTTTTTTAAATTTCCTTCTATTTTTAATTCTCCATCTTTCAGATTATATCTAAGATTTTCAAGAATGCATTCTACATCTATATTTATTTCGGTATCTAAATCACCTGTTCCGTCTACATAGAATTTAAATGGTATTTCTTCTTGGGTAGTTTTAATATCCTTAGAATTTTTCTCTAGATATACAATATTTGTAGACAGGAATCCTTCTATAATAATTTTTTCATCCATATACCTATTGTCAACAAGAACTGGAGTACTTTCAACACTGTATATTTCTTCAAAATCTATATCCTTAATTTCAGTACTAATATTCTCTTTTATTATAAAATCTTGTAAACTTTGCAACAAATATATTTCCTTTTTTTCTATATTTATCTTTTTACTTGTAGAATAAGCATCTACTATAACTTGTTTTTCTAATTCATCGTATACCCTACCCATTGCTTTTACTTTTATTTCAAAATCTACTATTCGTAGATCTCCCTCTATATCTTCTTTTAACTCATAATCTCCATTATCAATTTCTAAATTTAAGTAATACTTAAAATCTTTTTCTACCCTTGGCATTTCAATGAAGTGATTAAAAGACATTTCCTCTTCTATTGAATTTAATTTTTCTCCACCTAAATAAATAAATGTAGATTTTACAATACCTGCTACCATTAAGCCATCTTCTACTATTTTACTTTCTTCTTCAAAAACCTGAAACTGTAATTTTAATACATCTTCTATATCTGGCATATGACTTTCTAGTTCAAAAGCTTCTTTTACTAATACGCTGGACTCATTGGAAGCTAAAGTTTCCTTATAGTTTACATTTTCCTCTAAAACTTGGAGACCTTCTTCTCCCTCAATACTTTTCGCTATTTCAATTGAATTTGTGAACTCAATTTTTACATCAATATTTACTAAGGCTTGTAATAATATTTTTCTTTCATCTACGAGTTCATTTTCTATATACTCTAAGTTTACTTTTACCTCGCTAGACATATCTTCATTTATACCTTCTATTTCTACTTCTTCACTGAAATCTTTAGTAGTTTCTGCACTATATATCCTAAAGGTATCTTCTTTCGATTTATAAATAGTATTCAATCTTATTATGCCTGATATTAAAACCTTATTTTGAAATATTTTTACATTCATGATCTCAGCTTTACCATCTGTCCAAAGAATTTCTTCTATCTCTGGCTTTGTACGATTTAAGTACATATCTGTTTCTACTAAAGTCTCCACCCGTTCTCTTCCTTTTACTTCATTTACTTTTAATATATCCTTGACTAGTTTTATAGCCATAAACTTCCCCCCCTCTATTAATAGACCTTAATATTATCCTATGAAAAGATATATGTATTAATGTCCAAAAAAATTATTAAATAGAAAAATTATATATTTTTTTAAAAACGCAGAATAATACTAAACTAGTCAATATACGAGGATATAATCTAATACTAGAGACCTATTTACAATATTTGATAATTATATGTATAATAAGATGAGAAGACTTCCAAGTGGTCTTTCTTCCCCGTAATTGGGCTAGGCTAAATGCCTAGCCCAATTCCCTATTTACAATAAAAACGAAAAAGTATCGACTTAAATCGATACTTTTTTTATATAAGTGTTCTATTTCCTATTCTATAATAACTAAGGAGCCATCAGGTACATTATCATAAATATACTTAGCTATTTTTTCGGGTAATCTAATA
Source organism: Tissierellales bacterium (assembly GCA_035301805.1). NCBI lineage: Bacteria > Bacillati > Bacillota > Tissierellia > Tissierellales > Tissierellales bacterium. The sequence goes on along the minus strand of DATGTQ010000121.1, from coordinate 4,392 downwards.
CAGCCATGACTTGCAGGCTGACCTAGCTTATTAGCTTCCTCTTTTATTATTATCTGATCTTCATTACAAGGAAGGGAATGAAATAAATAAGAATCCCTAAAGCCTACCCAATATTTTCCACCCTGCATAAACCTTTCTGCAAAAAACCATTCTCCCCTTCTGCCAGATTCTATTTCAAAAACACCTTTAGGAGTAAAGCTATCCCATGTTCCGCCAGAAGCTAAGCTTTTTTCTACTAATTCACCTTTTTTATATATATCTACACTTTGATTTTCATCTGAAAAGACGATTACCCACTCTTCAGAATCTTTGTCATAATCATGAGGAGGGATCTCCTTAGCCCTTATATACCTAGCATCTACATAACCAACCCGTCCATTTTCTAGCTTGACCTTAAACCAACCATAAGGTAATGTCTCAAGTAAGACCACCTTATCATAATCTTTTAATATATGTATAACTTGACTATTATTATCTTTTTCTGAATATATATTTATTTCACCTTTATCATTAACTCGATCTAAAGCTTCACCAATATATCGTCCTTCTAATACGCGGGGATTTTTATCTCTATTGACTTGGTTTTTATCTACATCATCTTTGGGACTCATTTCCCATTTGCTTTCAAGCTGACTTTTTGAATCTATATCAGTTTTCTCTGCCCCATCCTCATCCACTTTTACAATCTTTTCGTTGCTCTTTCTATCTGATTCTATAGACTTAATAATAGAGGCACTACCTAATATTAAAATTGCCACAATCAAAATAGTCAACTTTTTCTTCATATTCATCACCTTTCTATATTTTTTTATCTTAAAAGTTATTATATCACAATTTTTATATTTTATATTATAGTTTCATAATAAAAAGGACAGATCTAAAATTTCTGCCCTTTCTATCTTAACTTATTTTTATTTTTTTATTTTCACCTTCACAAATTGTAACCTCAACAGTTTCTGTCAGTATATCGGAATAAGTATAGGATACTCTTCTGACGCTATTAAATTCGTTGGAAATTTTAACAACGAATATACTTGGATATGCGCTTTCAAGAGTTCCCTCCCTGGTTGTCGTTCTCTTTCTCCCTTTATTTGCCTTTACAATCACCTTTTTGCCAACACAATCTTTAACGTCCTTTTTAATTTTTCCCAAACTATTTTTTTCCAACAAAAAGATCACCCTCCCGAATTTTTTCCCTATCTCTTAAGGGTAGAAGGAGTGCTAAGGGACACTCATAGTAAAAATTATAACATATCTTGTCCCTTATGTCAAATCAACATATTATTATACTATGAAGAAAATATAATGTCAACTATATTTACCATATTCCTAACTTTCAAAATATTCCACTATACTTCTTGAAATAACTTTAGCTTGACTTTTTATATAATTACTATTTAATAAGTTTTTTTCTTCTTCAGCATTAGATAAATACCCTATTTCTATTATTAAAGAGCTTACATAAACATCCTTAAGCAAGAAAAACCTTCCCTCTTTTACACCCCTATTAATTACTCCAATAGTCTCTAAGTTTTTCATAATTATATTTCCTAGTTTCTTACTTTCCCTATCCCCTCTAAAATAATATACTCCAGCACCTTTCTTATTAGAGTTAGCCATATAATTTAAATGAATACTTATTAAAAAATCTGGTTTTAATTTATTTACCATATGAGCCCTATTAGTTAATAATATTTCCTCATCATCTTTCCTAGTTAAACAAGCTTCTCCCCCTAATTCTTCAATTTCTTTTTTTAATTCTTTACTTATATTTAATGCAATTTCTTTTTCTTCAGAGCCATTAGCACCTTTAAATCCAACATTCTCTCCTCCATGCCCAGGGTCTATTATTATTGTCTTCCCAAAAAGAGGCTGTTTTATACTAGGAAAAGGGTATTTAACCATTTCTATTCCAGTATAGTAATATTTTAATATATCTTCAAAGGAATATCCCTTCTCAGCCATTATTCTACTACCCTCTTGACATAATCCTAGCCCATGACCATCTCCCTGAGATACAAAACGAATATTTGTAGGAAAAAAACTAAAACGAGTAGAACTAAGATCTAATAAATCCATTAACTCCTTGCCTTCAAATTTTTTTCCTCCCATATAAGCATACTTTACTCTTCCTTCTTCATCTCTTTCTACATCTTCTATAAATTCCTTTATTTCAATTTTTTCTTTATTTATAGGGAATTTTATATTTAATTTTTCTTCAATATCTGAGACAGAAAAATCTTTTTTATTTTCCCATTTTGGCGAATCTACACAATAATTACATAGAACTTTCCTTAGATAAATAACTGGATGCTTTAAAACATTCTCTGCATTTTCCGTACTTCCACCACAGGTATGATGAAATTTTGCTTGCATAGGCTTACCATTTATAGTCAATATTATCCCCTTTGTATTTTCTACAGCTTCTCCTATTTTCTCCCTATTTTTATTAAAATTATCCCCCCATATAGAACGATATTCCTCTATATTTTTAAAATTATAACAGTGGGAGCTTTTACAAAAATCTACCCCTTTATGATTTTTACAACCTTCACCTTTGAGTTTTAAAGACCTTCTCACTAAATTAGTCCTTATAACTATAGCTTGTGCCTTTAAGGCATCTATATGAAAACTTATATCCATATAATTCGGCAGTAAAGTTTCAACCATTTCTTCAAGGGGCAATTTAAAAATCTTATCCTCTTTTAAATCATAATAATTTATAAAAAATAAATCTGACATAATATACTACCCCCTATTATTAGAACATTACTATATATTATGAGCATTAAGTTTTTTAAGTGAATAAGAATGGGGATTTTACAATTAGTTAAATATATATAACCTTTGTAAAATAAAAAAATCTTCTTTCTGACAAGGATTCTATATTCCATCCAGAAAGAAGATTTTCTGTTTCCATATTTACTATAGCCCTAATATCCAAGATGCCATTGAAAAATAAACTATTAAACTTATAGCATCTACTATAGTTGTAATTAATGGGCCTGCCATAATAGCAGGGTCTATATTGACTTTTTTGGCTACTATAGGTAGTATACCTCCTATTATTTTAGAAACTACAACTGTAGCAAACAAAGTTACAGATACTGTTAAAGCTACAGCGAAATCTACTTTTTCTAAAAAGTAGATTCTTAAAAAATTTGCAAAAGCTAAAGTTATCCCTACAATTATACTAATTTTAAATTCTTTCCATATTATTCTCCAACTATCTCTTAGTTTTATATCTCCTAATGCAAGTCCCCTAATGATCAAAGTTGAGGATTGACTCCCTGCATTTCCTCCTGTATCCATTAACATGGGTATAAAGGCTGTTAAAAGAACTGCAGATTGGAGTAGGTCTTCATATCTTCTAATTATTCCTCCAGTAAAAGTTGCAGATATCATAAGAACTAATAACCAAATTATTCTATGTTTTGCTAATGTAAAAGTATTTGTTTCTAAATAAGGCTCTTCCGATGGCGACATAGCAGCCATTTTTTGAAAGTCTTCTGTAGTTTCTTGGTCAATTACTTCCATAATATCGTCAACTGTTATAATACCAGTAAGTCTATTTTCATTATCCACTACAGGTAATGCTAAAAATCCATATCTTTTAAAAATACCTGCTACTGTCTCTTGATCGTCATGGGTACTTACATAAATTACATCTTCATCAAATATATTTTCTATAATTTCATCTTCTTCACTAATTACTAATTTCCTTAAAGATACTATTCCTTCTAATTTCCTATTTTTACCTGTTACATAACAAGTATAAACTGTTTCTTTGTCTAAGCCTGTTTCTTTAATATGCTTCATAGCCTCTTTTACAGCCATTTCCTTTTTTAGTTCCACATATTCTATAGTCATTAGGCTACCAGCAGAATCTTGCGGATATTTTAAAAACTGGTTTATAAGTTTTCTTTCATCTTCCTTAGTATTTCTTAAAATTTTCTTCACTATATTAGCAGGCATTTCCTCTATAACGTCTACTCTAACATCAAAATATAATTCATCTACTATATCTTTAATTTCTTTATCTGTTATGAGACCTATTAATTCTTTTCGCATATCACCGGAAAACTCTGAAAACACTTCCACCGCCACATCTTTTGGAAGCATCCTAAACAGGATTAGTGCAATATGAATATCCATAGATGATAGGATATCAGCTACGTCTACAGAATTCATTTCTGATAATTCATCTCTTAATTGTACATACTTTTTTTCCCTTATTAGTTCTTCAATTTTTTCATCATACATGTAATTCCCCCTCAGAAGAACCATGAAAATTTAGGTATGATTATGGTTCTTCTACTAATATTAAACTTTCTAATCAAATTCCAACAATCAGGCAAAGGCCCAGAATCCACAATCATCACCTCTTTCTTT
>DATGTQ010000120.1 GCA_035301805.1 Tissierellales bacterium | reverse complement strand
TAGCGGTGAACCTAGATAATTAGCCCATGGTGCAGGTGTACAGGGTTTTGTAATTACATATTCTCTGTTTTTTTCATCAAAATACCCATATTTCATAATATCATTCCTTTACACTTCCAACTGCTACACCACCCACTATATATTTAGAAAGAATTATATATACAATGAGAATAGGTATAATAGCTAGAAATATTAACATATAAACTTGCCCCATATCAAATTTAAGATAATCAGCACTTCTTAATTGTGCTATCAAAATAGGCATAGTTTTATTTTCGGCGGACCTAATTATTAGTGATGGTATAAAATAGTTATTCCAAGAACTTACAAAGGTAAATATAGCTTGTACTGCAATAGCTGGTTTCATTATTGGTAGTACTATTTGGTTAAAAGTTCTAAACTCACTGGAACCATCTATTCTTGCCGCTTCTATAATAGCCTTTGGTAGATTACTTTGCATATAAGATATCATAAAATAGAATACAATAGGTGAGGCTATAGAAGGTAGAAATAAGGGAAGTAAAGAATCTACCATATCCAATTTCCCCATCCATCTTATAAAACCTAAAGCCGTAACTTGGGGAGGTACCATCATTATCATCATAATAAAACTAAAGGCAACCTTTTTAAATTTAAAGTCATAAGCATGTATACTAAAGGCTGTTAGAACAGAGAAATAAGTAGCCAGTAAGGCTGTAGCTATTGAAATAATTAAAGAATTTGCAATCCCATGGACAACTGGAAGCTCCTTATTCCCTAAAACATTTTTTAAATTATTTCCGAAAAAATTTCCAAAAGTAAAGGAAAATCCTTTCTGAATTTCAGAGTGAGCCCTAGTAGAATTCACTATCAGTATATAGAATGAAAACAAACACAGTATACTAAGTAGGATTAAGACTAAATAACATAGAAACTTATTAAGTTTACTTAATGACATTTTATTTTACCCCTCCTTTAGCAATTTTCCCTTTCCTATTGGGTTTTTCTTTAAATTCATCTTCCATAAGATTCCTATAGATAATAAAGCTAAATATAGCTGTTATTATAAAGAGAATAACTGATAATGCACCAGCTAGACCATAGTTTTTACTAAATAAATGCTTATTTAAATACATTATCATAGTCGCAGAGGTTCTATTTGGTCCTCCACTTCCATTTGTAAGTATTTGAGGCACATCAAACATCTGAACCCCACCTATTAGTGAGGTTAAAAACACATAGACTAATATTGGTTTTATAGAAGGTAGAGTTACATGCAAAAAAGTTTTCCAGGAATTAGCCCCATCAATTTGTGCTGCTTCAAGAATAGATTCATCAATTCCCATTACTCCAGCCATTAACAATATAGTCGTGTTCCCGAACCACATTAAAAAATTCATAAAGGCAATTAATCCCCTTGTTCCATTGATGCTTTGAAAAAAACTAACAGGTTGATAGCCTAATGCTATTAGCAAATTATTTACTGGCCCAATATCAGAGAACAGTGCCCAAAATAACATGGAAAAAGCTGCTGCCATAATCAAATTTGGCATATAAATTACGGTTTTAAAGAATCTTTGAAATTTTAGCTTAAGTCTGGCACTTGTAAACCATAGGGCTAAAACCATTGACACTATAATTTGAGGAATAAAACCGATTACCCAAATTAACAAAGTATTGTAAGCATATTTTGGTAAATCAGAATCAAAAAGTATAGTCTTATAGTTTTTAAGACCTACAAAGTTTGGTCCTATCTGCTTTAATCCACTCATATAATTTTCGAAAAAGCTATTGTAAAATGTTGAAAAAAGTGGAATCAAAGAAAATATTATATAAGTAATAAAAAAAGGTAATAAGAAAATATATCCCCATTTACTATAACTAATTGATTTTTGTTTCTTAGATATCCTCATATATATCACCTCTATATAAGTAAAGGGGGAGTGTGAAATTATCCCCCCTCCTTACTTTTATTTTTAAGGTCTCTTTAATTCTGGATATTTCTCTATAGCTGCATTATAAAAATTGTCAAGGGCCGTATCATAATCTATGGTTCCATTGAAATAATCTTTAAATGCAGTTTGAATTCCTTCATTTAATCCTTGATCATAAGGTGAAATATTGCTCATATCTATTCCTTTAGCTGACTCAGTAAATAGTTTGATATGATTTTGTCCACCTAGGAACGCTGATGCGAACTCATCATCTTGAGCAAGGGTTTCCATTGCTTTTATATTGTTTGTAAAATCTTGTGTATCCTTTGTTATATTAGTAAGGGTTTTTTCATCACAAGTCATAGTTCTCATAATTTCTTGAACTAAATCTAAGTTATCAGAACCTGCAGCAGCACATAGCCAGCTTCCACCCCAATAATAATTTTGAGGCCCTTCAACTACACCATAGTCACCAAATATACCATTTCCAGTTGTTGCTTCTTCAAATGCTTCTGGATCGCTTGTTGCAGTTAATCCATCTGGCAATGGTGTATCAAGTGCGTTACCTAACAGTGTAAAGTTAATACCCCATGTTGAATAGAAGAACCCAAAAACCTTACCTTCTGATCCTTGATCTGCTGCCCATGGATCCTCCCATAATTGGGTTTTGTTATTATAGCCCTTATCAGTAAATTCTTTTGTTTGTTTAATCCAATTAACAATATTATCATCAAGAACAATATTATTGTTTTCATCAACCCATGGATTTGACATATTATTCGAAAACGTACGATAAGAATCATCATATCCTGATAACATCTTATATCCTTTTTTATTAGCTTCTTCTGCTACCTCATGAAACTTTTCCCATGTAGATAATGCTTCTTGAACAGCTTCCGGATCATCTGTCCCTAAAACATCTTTTGCAATTGATCTTCTGTAAGCAAATAATCCTGGAGTAGCCTGCCATGAGCTACCTTTAATAACCCCATCGCCATCAGTTACAATTTCTTGAGTATATTTATACTGGCCTTGAATATCTTCTTGCTTTAGTCCAACATCATTTAAGATGTCTATTGTGTAATCACTATCCACATATTTTAGTGCATAATCAGCCTCTACTAAAAATAAATCTATTTTTTCATCATCAGGTGCATTTGCCTGACCCAATAATGCTTCATCCAAAGCATTTTGATATGCATTATCATCATTGGGGACTAAGGTAAACTTAACCTCAACATCATCTGGAAGCAAACCTTCGTCAACAAAATACCTCTCAAACAATCCTTTAAACTCGTCATTCCAACCCCAAATGTTTAAAACCTTTCCTTCTTCACCAACATCTGGTGTAGAATCAACAGGTTCCTCACCCTCATCGTCTGTAGGTGGTGTATCGGAATCTTTGGTATCGTTCCCACAGGCAGTAATTGAAAAAACTAAAATAAATACTAACATTAAACCAATTACTTTTTTTAACCCTTTCACATTTACTCCTCCTTTAATTTTATTACTCATTATGTACATGAGTTATATTAAAATTCGATTGTACTAATCGAATCCCCAACCAATAATTCTCCCTCAATCCAAATTTGCTTTGGTATATAGGTTTTTTTATCAACAATTGCATTTACTATACTTTGTGCTGCCTTCTTGCCTAATTCCTCCGTATTTTGTTTATAGGTTGTGAGTCTTGGCCTCAAAACTTGAGATAGATATATCCCATCATATCCAACTACACTTATATCATCAGGTACAGAAAGCCCCAAATCTTCAATTTCATTCATCCCACCAATAAAGGAAAAATCGTCAGGGTACATGATACAAGTTGGTGGTTCCTTAAGACTTAATAGCTCTTTAGTTGCCTGAGCAGAAGATTTAGGATCATGATATCTGGCTTTTTTTATATAATTATCGGACACTTTTATTCCCAATTTATCACATGTCCTATAAAATCCTGCTAGACGCCTTTGTGTAACAGAAGTATTTTCACCATGGATAAAACCAATTTTTCTATGGCCATATTCATATATATGATTTACCAGAGAATTAACACCTTTTAAATTGTCAGATAGTATAGCTGTACAATTATTAAATATATGATCTATAGTTACAACAGGTATCTCACTATTTATTAATTCAATAACTGCTGGATCATTAAAATCGACACATGCTATAACTACGCCATCACAATTTCTATATTTACTATGTTCATAATAAGTCATAGATATATTTCCAATATTATGACTAATAAACGTAATATCATATCCTAATTTCTCTGATTCAACTTTTAAACTATTTAGTACAGCTGAAAAATATTCATGTCTAAGTCCACTTTGCATTTCATCTACAAATAATACTCCAATATTGTTTGAACGGTTTGTCTTAAGAAGTCTAGCAGCAGCATTTGGAAAATAACCCATTTCTTTAGCTGTGTTCTGGATTAAAGCCTTGGTTCCTTCCCCAATTTCACTAGAGCCATTCAATGCTTTACTAACTGTAGAAACTGAATATCCACATTTTTTTGATATATCTCTTATAGTTACCATCTTTTTCTCTCCTAAGTTGTTATATTTACTATTCGAATACGTTTTCGTTTACTGTTCTTAATTTAATTATATGTGTAAAATTTATCTATGTCAACCCTATTTTATTGGAATTTCTCAATAATAATTCAAATTTTATTGCTTTTTCTTAAAAAATAGTTTATATTATAGACAATAACGAAAACGATATAGTTAGGGGGTAGTTATATGAAATATGGATATTTTGATGATATTAAGAAGGAATATGTTATTTCAACACCTTTTACACCTCTTCCCTGGATTAATTATCTAGGAAATGAAAATTTTTTTAGTTTGATTTCAAATACTATGGGAGGATACTGTTTTTATCGTGATGCAAGATTACAACGTTTAACTCGATTCCGTTACAATAATGTTCCTACAGATTCGGGAGGAAGATACTACTATATTAAAGAGAAAAACAAACCAGCCTGGAACCCTGGATTTTTACCTACTAAAACAGCTTTAGACAAATATATCTGTCGCCATGGATTAGGCTATACAATTATTGAAAGTGAAAAAGATAAGCTTCAAAGTAAATTAACAACCTTCGTACCCCTAGGGGAAAATTGTGAAATCCACAGTCTAACACTAACAAATAATTCTTCTATTGAAAAAACATTTAAGCTTCATAGTTTTATTGAATGGTGTTTGTGGGATGCCGTAGATGATAGCCAAAACTTCCAAAGAAACTTAAATCTTGCAGAAGTTGAAGTGGAAAATAGCCTAATCTATCACAAAACAGAATATAGAGAACGTAGAAATCATTATGCCTACTATGGTGTAAATACAGAAATATCTGGCTTTGATACAGATAGGGATATATTTCTAGGCTCTATTCGTGGCTTTGATGATCCAGAGGTAGTTGAAAAAGGAAATTCAAAGAATTCTATAGCACATGGATGGTATCCTATAGGTTCTCATCAAATAGACCTATCATTATCTCCAGGAGAAAGTAAAAACCTTATTTTTGTTTTAGGATATAGCCAAAACCCTACAAATGATAAGTGGGCAGAAAAAAACATTATAAACAAAGCAGGAGCTAAGAGAGTTTTAGATAAATTTAAAACCCTAGATTCCGTAAAACATGAATTAAATAGACTTGCAGATTATTGGAAAGAATTACTTTCACGCTTCCAACTAAATAGTAGCAATGAAGAAGTCAACAGGATGGTAAATATCTGGAACCAGTATCAATGTATGGTTACATTTAATATTAGTAGAAGTGCCAGCTATTTTGAAAGTGGAACTGGTAGGGGAATTGGATTTAGGGATGGTAATCAGGATCTCCTAGGATTTGTCCATTTAATACCAGAGAAGGCAAGAGAACGAATTATAGATATTGCATCAGTCCAATTTGAAAATGGCAGTACTTATCATCAGTATCAACCCTTAACAAAAAAAGGCAACCATAGCATAGGTTCGGGATTCAATGATGATCCTTTATGGCTAATAGCAAGTACTGTAGCATATATTAAGGAAACTGGTGATAGTAGTATATTAGATGAATTAGTCCCATTTGATAATATTCCAGGTACAGAAAAAACATTGTTTGAACATTTGAAGCGTAGTATAAACTATACTATAAATAATCTTGGTCCCCATGGATTACCTCTTATAGGTAGAGCCGATTGGAATGATTGCCTAAATCTAAACTGTTTTTCCACAGAAGCGGGGGAAAGTTTTCAAACCACAACAAATTTTGAAAGTGGTATAGCAGAAAGCATATTTATCGCAGGAATGTTTGTAAAGTATGGTAAAGAATATGCAGACCTATGCTATCGTTTTGGGTCTGAAGAAGAGGGAGATTCAATTCTAGAATATGTCTACAGTATGGAAGAATCAATATATGAACATGGTTGGGACGGAAACTGGTTTGTACGTGCATACGATGCATATGGAAATAAAGTAGGAAGTCATCAATCTGAAGAGGGACAAATATATATTGAACCACAGGGATTGTGTGTAATGGCTGGAATAGGACTTGAAAATGGATATGCAAAGAAGGCTTTAGACTCTGTACATGAAAAATTAGTTAGTGACTATGGTGTAGAGTTATTATCACCCTGTTATACAAAATATCATATAGAATTGGGTGAAATCACAACCTATCCCCCTGGATATAAAGAAAATGGTTCTATATTTTGTCATAACAATCCTTGGATAAGTATTGCCGAAACTAAGTTGGGTAGAGGTGATAAAGCTTTTGATATTTATAGAAAAATTTGTCCCTCCTTTGTTGAAGAATTTAGTGAAATACATAGAACAGAGCCCTATGTATATAGTCAAACCATAGCAGGACGTGAAAGTCATTCCTTTGGAGAAGCAAAAAATAGCTGGCTTACGGGAACGGCTGCATGGTCATTCGTAAATATTAGTCAATATATTTTAGGTATAAAACCAGATTTTGACGGATTAAGAATAGATCCCTGTCTCCCTAAGGAGTTAAAATCCTATAGTATTCAAAGGCTTTTTAGAAATTGTATATATATAATAGATATTGAAAATGTAGGACTTGGAAAGGTTGAAATAACCATAGATGACAAGAAGTTAGATGGTAATTTGATTCCTTTACAAAAAAACAAGGATATATGTAAGGTCAAGGTCAGAGTCTAGGAGTTTATTAAAAAGAATAGTAGTGGTAAATGTGGAGTTGAAGGTAAGCCAGCAAGTTATCCATCAAATCCACATTTTCTTTTTGTATATAAGTCCAAAATGTAATAAAAAGATTTTAATCGGTAGTGAAAAAACAGACCCCTAGAGCCAATTTATCCCTTTGTATTTTTACTGGTCTTGATATAGTAATAGTATCAACGCTATTGCTTATCTCAAGAAAAACTTTCGATTATAAAACTTTATAATCAAACATCTCATCTTGCAAAACTTGTTTGTAAGCAGAAAGTAATATCTTCTGTCCAATACCACCTATAATTTGTTCTAATCCTAAACAATAATTGTTATACGCCACATTATAATGTCCTCTTCCATAATTTTTCTTAACTTTTTGTGATTTTTAATTTACAATTTGTAAACTACAAACTTATTTTACTATTTAAGGGTTATTTTTAGAAACTCATCACTAAAGCCTTATTATCCCCTTGGTCTAACTAGAAATTTTCCTATATAAAAAAGGCTATGACTAATTTAGCCATAGCTTTTTATTATATTACTATTCTATTAACCTTTACACTAATTTTTTAACCTCTTCTATAGCCTTATCATAATCTGGATGTTCTCCAACTTCTTTTACGTATTCTACATATTTTACTATATTGTTTTCATCCATTACTACAATTCCTCTACTAAGCAATCTTAGTTCTTCCATTACAAACCCATAATTCATTCCAAAAGACAAATCTTTGTGGTCAGATAAAGTAATTACTTTATCAATATCTTTAGCTCCACAAAATCTTTTTTGTGCAAAAGGTAAGTCAACACTTATAGTCAGTATAACAACATCACCTAAATTAGCTGCTTCTTCATTAAATCTAGTAGTTTGAAGTTCACATACTCCTGTATCTAAAGAAGGAACTACACTAATTATCTTTACTTTATCACCTGCATCTTTTAAAGAATAAGGCTTTAAATCATTTGTAAGGGCTGTAAAATCTGGTCCTTTATCCCCTACATTTATTTCCTTTCCTATTAAAGTAACTGGTTCTCCTCCCATAGTTACAAGACCTTTTCTTTTTTCACCCATTCTATTTATCCCCTTCCATTTACTGAATTAAAATTTTGTCCATTATTAATAACTTACCCTATAAAATAGAGAAAACACTATATTTTTAATTTTTATTACAACAAAGTATATTTTAGATTTTATAGTGCAAAATATAACCATAATAAATAGTAAAGGATGAACAAAATGAAAATTCAAAAAAACACCATTGTTCCATTAGGCTATGGCAAGTTTGTTCGTGCGGATAAAATTATTGCTTTAGACCCTATAGAAGAAAATCGTGGTCCTGGTCGCCGTACTCTAGTATATATTGAAAACATCAATAATCCTATTACAGCCTCTAGAACAGAAACTTCTATATTAGCTAATATATCTAAAACTCCAAAAGAGGTTTTAGAAGCTACCGCTGCTCTAGAGTTATTACAAGATATATTAGATGATATAGAACAAATAGGCCCTATGCTTAAAAGAAGCATTAATGAAGAAGCTGGATTAAATCTAGATAGAATTGAGATGAAAATTAAAGAAATATTAAAAAATGAATTAGATCATAACTCTTAATTTATTATTCTTTTCTATCTATTCTTTTAGAGTAATCAATTATTCTTCTTTCATATTCTTGTTCCATTAAAGGTGATGATAATAAAAAATCTGCTGTTGATTGGTTACTAGCAACAGGTATATCATACAAAGCAGATATACGAAGCAATGCCTTTACATCAGGATCGTGGGGTTGAGCTGTTAGTGGATCCCAGAAGAAAATCATAAAATCTATACTTCCTTCTGCAATACGAGCACCAATTTGTTGATCTCCACCTAAAGGTCCACTTTTAAATCTCTTAACTGGTAGTCCAACCTTCTCAGATATAAGTTTGGCAGTTGTCCCTGTTCCACATAAAAAATGTTGATTTAATTTATCTTTATGTGCTTTTGCCCATTCAATTAAATCCTTTTTTCTATTATCATGAGCAATTAAAGCTATATGTTTTTGTTTCTTCATTATAATAATCACCCCTTTAAAATTAGTCTTTTAAAAATATTTTTACTTCTATTCTATACCAATTTTGTATCTTTTCTTTATTTTGTACTATACCATATATTAATTTTCCTGCATCCATTAACCTAGCTAATATTTCGTTTTTTACCCTTGGAACATAACCTACCTTATTACCTGACAAATCTTTGATTACTATTGCTAGTTTATCATATTTATTGTCAGGTTCTCTAAAAAAATTTAACTTTACGCCACTATCTAAATTCTTTGCAATGGTATCCATATTAGAAACATAAGAGGTCCCCGCAATATGAGTTTCTATAAGAAATATTTCTCTTGAAAATGGCTTACTTAAATTGCTGCCATTACTTTTTCCTATAATTTCAATTATTCCTTTTTCATCAGGCTTAATTAACTTCCCCATATATGTCACCTCAATTCAAAATTCCTCCAGTGTCTGTCATAATCATAGATAAATATCCTTCTAATTCCTTTAATATAGTTCTTCCCCCTTGAATAGACTCCTTCAGTTGTTTTTGCTTTTTATGTACTTCCTCTTCATCCTTAAGAAATTCCACCATATTAAAAGGGAATCCTTCTTGAATTTTTTCTATTTCTAATAACATATCCATAATCTTTTTTTTAAAAAATCCTACCTTTTCTTCTAACTCTTCTATCATATTAATATCATCATAGCTTTCTAAAGGTTCATACTCCATAGTAAATTCATATAATATTTTTAGCATTTCAATATCCGTAGACTCATAAGCATCATTTACTTTAACCCATAGAGCTTTCTGCTCTTTTGTCATACTAGGGTTTAAATCAGGATGGAGTCTTTTCACTAATTTCCTGTATAATTTTTTTAACACAGATACTTCTTCCCCCGTTAAAGTTCCACAATTATTTAAATAATTAGCTAATTCCATATCCTTTGACATTTTTTCTAGCTCCTTAATATATTCTTCATATTCTTTATCTAATTCTTCATCTATTTCAATTTCATTTATGGGCTCTTGTAAGTTAATTGCTGCCTGTACCATGGCAATTTTTCGCCTTATACGAGATATATTACATTCTAACTTAAATAATTCATATTCTAATTTTCCAACCTTGTTTATGTATTCTGTTTCTAAATATACAGCTTTATGATATATTAAATACTCTCTATCTTCTATAATAACCGAAAGTTGTTCCTTTAAATTATCTAACTTTTTTAACATTTTTTTAAATTTAGGATGAATTTCAATACTAGCCATAATATCACCTTCCCCAGTAACTATACCCTGAAATTAAATATAGGATATACTATTAGTATATCCTATTAAGTGGTAGAAAGCATTGTTAAAAAAGGCATTAATATACCCATTATCCCCCCAAAAGTGCTCCTAGCCATGTTATCGCTTTTAATTCTTTATTAGCTATTTCAATTATAATTTCTTCTGCAAAGGCTACATCGAATCTATTTATTTCGTCTTCAACCACTTTTGAAATATCTAATAATTCTACAATATATGGCAATCTATTTTTTGTGAAGTCCTCAAAAATCTTTTTCGAAAAATCAGCAATTTTAGTAACAATAGTTTCATCTATATCCCCAATAATATGAGATATAGGCTTATTTATAATTTCTTTAATATTCTTGCGTACAATTAAGGACATGTTACTATATAGGTTTTGTGTAGATATTTTACTTTCTAAAAGCTTATCTATTGATGTTGTAATAATAAATGTAATATACTTATTAATTTTAGGACTATAAATATAACCTTCAATTGCTGCAAATATTTTCTCCACAATTAATTCAGTACTTACAAATCTAGTTATTAATCTACTTACATTTTGTGAAACAACTTCAGCAATGGAGCCCTTAATCTTCATTTGTATAGAAGGTGTTTCAAATATGCTTCGTAATCCATTTGTTATATCTTCATCATGTCTTTCAACATACTCTTTAATATCACTAACAATATTATCTGGAATTATTTCTTCTAAGGTCTTTTGATCATATTCTAACTCATTTATTTTATTATAAATTTCCTCTTCAGATAGTTCTGTTTCCTTATGTTTAGAACCTTTATTCTTGATTCCTGAACAAATAAGATTGGTAACATTTTCTGATACTGCATTTAAGAAATTATTATATTTTTCTTCATCAAGATTTGGAACTAAATCTTTTATAGATTTATTGCTTTCTTTTAAACTATTTATATTATGTTCTACCCATGTTCTTACCTTATCATTATTTTCATCATTAGATATAGATTTCATAATTATTTCAGGAGACAAAAGATATGCACCTACTGTATCTCCTACACTTTTTGCTATTCTACCTTTTTCTTTTGGAATAAGACCTGGGGTAAAAGGAACATGAATACCTAAAAATTTCTTTTCATAATGAGGTCTAAACAACATCTTTATAGCAAACCAATTAGTAATATATCCAATAACTGCTCCAACTGTTATAGGTATTATAAACTTCATACTTTCCACCTCTTCAATTGAATGTACATTTCATATATTATATATTTAGTTAGTTAATCTTAATCATCCTCTTTAAACAAACCTGAAGTTTTATTCACATCCATAACAAACATTATCCCTTTACCTTTTTCATCAATATGCAAAGCGTCTTTTATAGATTTAATCACTTTATCAGATTTTTCTTTCTCAATTATTATCATAACTATTTCTTTTTCTGGTTCAATACGCATTGCGAAAAAGGTTTCTTCCTCATGAATACCAGAACCTCTTGCATTTATAATAGTAGCTCCCCTAGAACCTGCTGAATTAGCAACATCTATAACTTCTTGCCCAAGCCCTCTTTCTACTATAGTAAAAATAGCTTCATATTCATCCATTTCATAATTACCTCCTGTTTTAGGTTCATTAATAGATTCTTTACTAATTTCTAAACCTATAACTTTGTTTAAAGATGTAGAAAAAACTATTCCATGATTAGGCTTATCTATATGACACTTTTTGGTTAGAGTTTCATGAATTTGGTTTTCAAGTTGTTTTTCTGAAACTATCAAAACTATTTCCTTTTTCACCCTATCAAGACCTAAAAATTCTAAAATATGATTTTTAACTGTACCCTTGCCTAAAAAAATAGTTCCTCCTGATGCCCCAATCTTTTTAGCCTCATCTAAAACTTTACTTCCTATACCTGAGTTTACTACAACGAAAGTCAAAATATTTTCTTCATCAACCATATTTAATCCCACCTTACTCCACCCCTTTTTTTGTAGCCTTATAATTATATATTACTCCTAAAACCTGTATAGCAATTAGAGGCGTCAATGCTACCATAGCAATTACTCCAAATGCATCAATTAATACATTTGCTCCTTCAGTTGCTTCCGCTACCCCCTGAGCAAAAGCCAGTATAAAAGTTGCAGTCATAGGCCCGGAAGCCACTCCACCAGAGTCAAAAGCAATCCCAACAAACAAAGTAGGTGCAAAATATGTTAAAACTACTGCCACTAAATAACCTGGTACAAGAAAATGCCATAATCTAACTTTTGGAACCAATATTCTTACCATAGAAAGTGATACTGCTATCGCAACTCCTATAGATAGAGTATATAAAATAACTTTCTTTTTTATATGTCCACTAGTAACATCTTCAATTTGTTCATTTAATATATACACTGCTGGTTCAGCTAATATTACTGTAAATCCTAAGAAAAATCCTATAGGTATAACAATCCAATTATTTTCTACAGATGCAACAGCATGGCCTATAGCACTACCAGCCTCCATAAACCCTGCATTTACTCCTGTAAGAAACATAGTAAACCCTATAAAGGTATATACCAATCCTTTCAATATTCTTCTTAACTCTTTTTTTGACAATTTAAAAAACAACATTTGAAATAGCAAAAATAAAATTAATAATGGTAGCAAAGCCAATGTCACTTCAAGTAATAACTTAGGGATCTCTTCTACAAAAGGATATAATATACCATTTATATTTTCAGGATAATTGGGTAAACTTCCTGTTAACGATTCTATACCTGAAAATATACCCATAGTAAGAACCGCCATCATAGGCCCAGCTGATGCTAACCCAAGCAAACCAAAGCTATCTTCTTCAGATGCTTTTCCTCCTTGAGTAGAAGAAACTCCTAAGCCTAAGGCCAGAATAAATGGAACTGTCATAGAGCCTGTAGTTGCTCCCCCTGAATCAAAAGCTATTCCCAAGAATGATTCAGGTGCAAATATTACAAGGACAAATATGATTCCGTATAATACCGTAAAAAGTTTATTAATAGGTATATTAAATACTATTCTTACCAACCCTAAAGCAACTAATACACCTACTCCTATTGAAACTACGATTACTAATCTTGCCTGAGTTATTGCTCCTGAAGTTACTTCATTTACTTGCCTAGCTAATACTTGTAAATCTGGTTCAGCAATACTTATAAGGAATCCAAGGATAAATCCAAAAAATATCATTATCCATAATTTTTTTCTTTTTGTAATAGATGAACCCATAAGAGAACCTATAGGTTGTATACCTATATCAGCTCCAAATAAAAATATAGCCAATCCAAATATTATAAATATTGCCCCTATTATAAATCTCCAAACTAAATTTGCTCCTATAGGAGCAACGGTAAAGTTAAGTATTAATACTATAATAGTGATTGGAAGTACTGCAAATATAACTTCTTTTAACTTCTCCATCAGAATACTCAATTAATACCAACATCCTTTCCAATGTATTTATATGTTTTAGCATACGTTCATTTATACCCATTCATAATATTCCTAAACATTTTAATAAAAATTAGGTATATATTTTTTCTGGAGTTTTTTAGTTTTAAATTTATTGGGTACTATAATTATAGAACTAGCAGAAAGGAGTTCAGTCTATGAGCAAAACAAAATTAAAAGCCAATTTAAAAGGAAATATGGGGTTTGAAATGGATCTTGATGGTCATAAATTTATTACCGACGCTTCTGAGGAAATAGGAGGCAATGACCTTGGACCACGTCCTAAACAACTTCTATTAGTAGGATTAATTGGTTGTACTGGTATTGATGTTATGTCAATATTGAATAAAATGAAAGTAGAGCCAGAAGATTTAAATATTGAAGTAGAGGCAGATAATACGGAAGAACACCCAAAAGTTTATGAAAATATTCATTTAACTTTTAATTTTAAAGGAAAAAATCTTCCTAAAGAAAAAATAGAAAGAGCTATATCACTATCACAAGAAAGATATTGCGGTGTTTCTGCTATGTTGAAGAAGGCTACATCTGTTACCTATGACATAGTAATTGAAGAGTAGAAATAAAACATTAGGGTAATTACCTTAATGTTTTATTTCTACCCCATAAACCTCATTTTAACGCCCTTTTCATTAAATTCATTTCCTACACCTTTTATTTTTTATATGTTAATCCTAAGTCTTCTTATCTCTATATCCATTATATCTGCTGTGCCAAGACCCATGAAAACCCCTATTTAATAGTAAATTTTTACCCGTTAATTTCTCAGGTCTTGCTATCTATTCTGCTACTTTTTTAATTCTTCTTTAATTATTAAAGATAACAGATTTATATCCCATTTTTATCTATAATAATTTTATCTTCTATTACTAATTCTATATTACCATATTAGGAAATACTATAGTATAATACTATATGGGAATCTAATAAGATTTTCAAAGAAAAGGAGAGAAACTTATGGATAAAAAAGTAATACTAGGTATGAGTGGTGGAGTTGACTCATCTGTTTCTGCTTTACTACTTAAAGAAGCAGGCTATGAAGTTATCGGACTCTTTATGAAAAATTGGGATGAAAAAGATGAAAATGGTGTATGTACAGCTACTGAAGATTCTGATGATGCAAGAAGAGTTGCCCATCAATTAGATATACCATATTATACTATAAACTTTGAAGAAGAATACTGGGATAGAGTTTTTACTTATTTTCTAGATGAATATAAAAAGGGAAGAACTCCTAACCCTGATGTAATGTGCAACCAAGAAATTAAATTTAATGCTTTTTTAGACTATGCTTTAACTTTAGATGCTGATTATATAGCTATGGGCCATTATGCACAAGTTGAAGAAAGAAACGGGGATTATTATCTATTACGGGGAAAAGATAATAACAAAGATCAAAGCTATTTTCTATCAAGAATAGGTCAAAAAGCACTTTCTAAAACCTTATTTCCTATAGGACATTTAGAAAAAAGTCAAGTTAGAGAATTGGCAAATAAGCATAATTTATATACTGCAAAAAAGAAGGATTCAACAGGTATATGCTTTATAGGCGAGAGAAACTTTGATAAATTTTTAGATAAATACCTTCTTGCAAAAGAGGGAAATATAATGGATGTAGATGGAAATAAAGTAGGTAAACATGCTGGACTTATTCACTATACTTTAGGTCAAAGAAGAGGAATAGGCATAGGGGGAGTGGGAACAGGAGAACCTTGGTTTGTAGCTGGGAAAAATTTAAAAAAGAATATACTTTATGTTGCACAAGGCAAAAACCATCCAGCTTTATATTCCACTTCACTAATTGGAGAATCACCTTCATGGATATTGAAAAGAGCCCCTAATATGCCATTAAAATGCACTGCTAAATTTAGATATAGACAATCAGATATACCTGTAACAGTATGTATTTTAGATGATGGAAACCTTCATATAAAATATGACAAACCTGTTAAAGCAGTGACACCTGGTCAAGTTGCAGTTTTATATAAAGATGAAGTATGTCTTGGTAGTTCCATAATAAAATCTATAAAGCCTTTAGAAAAAAAATACTCATATCTAAATAATGATTAAAAAATACTCTTTCTGATAAAGATTTTAAAAATCCTTATCAAGAAAGAGTATTTTTAAAGTCCTAGTATAGATTACAAATAATTTCTATCTTAATATTATGCTACTATATTTTACTTCATAACAGCATATAAAATTTTATTAATATTATCTTAAGGTACGTTTTAAAAACTCTTTTGTACGTTTTTGCTTTGGATTATTAAAAATTTCTTTGGGACTTCCTTCTTCTACAATAACTCCTTGATCCATAAATACTATACGATCTGCTATATCTCTTGCAAATTCCATTTCATGAGTTACTATTAACATAGTAAGCCCAATTTGGCCAAGTTCTTTCATAACTTTAAGAACCTCCTCTACCATTTCTGGATCAAGAGCCGACGTCGGCTCATCAAATAACATAACATCTGGTTCCATTGAAAGAGCTCTAGCAATAGCTACACGTTGCTTTTGACCTCCTGATAATTGTTTTGGTTTGGCATTAATATATTGATCCATTTCAACAACTTTTAAATATTTCATAGCTACTTTTTCAGCTTCTTCCCTAGAACGTTTTAAGACTTTTGTTTGACCTACTATGCAATTATTTAAAACATTATAATTATTAAACAAGTTAAATTGCTGAAATACCATGCCTAATTTAGTACGATAAGAGTAAATATCATGATCTTCATCTAAAATATTTTCTCCTTTGTAAATAATTTCCCCACCACTGGACTTTTCTAAAAGATTAATACAACGAAGAAGGGTTGATTTCCCAGATCCAGACGAACCAATAATACATACTACCTCTCCTTCTTTTACAGAAAAATCAATGTCCTTTAATACTTCACGAGTCCCAAAAGATTTGCTTAAATGCTGTATATTAATTATCTCCTTCACAACTAACCCTCCACATATAATATATTTAGAACCAATTATTAAATAACAATTATATTTTTATCTTAAATGTTTTGGCACTAAATAACATCACTATTGTTTATTCTATACGCTATATCTTCAGGCTTTTCTACCTGCATTTGATTAGCATATATAACATAATTTTCTGGTCCATCTAACTTTTTCTCAATAAAACGCAAAATTCTTGTCACCGTAAAAGTCATTATAAAATAAATTACGGAAGCAACAAAGAAGGATTCAAAATATCTAAAGTTATTTCCTGCAATTGTTTTTGTTTGAAAATATAGTTCTGTTACGGAAATTACATTGAGCACTGATGTATCCTTTATATTTATTACAAACTCGTTACCTGTTGCTGGCAAAATATTACGGATCACTTGTGGTAATATAACATTGTTCATAGTTTGAATATGATTCATACCTATTGCATGAGCAGCCTCAAATTGTCCTTTATCAATAGCAATAATACCACCTCTAACAATTTCCGACATATAAGCTCCTGTGTTAATGGATACTATGAAAAGAGCTGCTGACAACCTATTCATGTCTACACCAAAGGCTAAAGCAGACCCATAATAGACCACCATAGCTTGTACAATCATAGGCGTTCCACGAAATACTTCTATATAAATAGATAAAACAATATTGACAATTTTAAGAATAGCTTTTTTAATTCCCTGTTTAGGTGCTGGAATCGTCCGTATAATCCCTACTAGTAAACCTATAATAAATCCTAATATAGTACCAATTATAGAAATATAAAGAGTTACACCTGCCCCCTGTAGAAACATTGTCCAATTTTCTGAAATAATTTTTACTACCCATTCATAACTCATTTTTCCTCTCCCCTAAAAAATAATATAAAACATGTATTACTCAGCTGCTGGTTGATTCTTAATAGCATTATCCATAATGTTTGTACGTTCTTCTTCTGAAATATTTGAAAGAATCTCGTTAATTTTCTTAGTTAATTCACTATCCTTTGTAATACCTACAGCAATTGCCGTATCATCATCGGATGTTGTAAAACCATCTTTAAATTCTACCATTTTAAATTTATCGTTGGCAGATTCAGCACTAATACCTTCTGGTCGCTCTGATACATATCCATCAATCATTCCAGATTCAAGAGCAACTCTCATAGCTGTAAAATTATCCATAGCTGGTTCTTCCACCACTCCTTCAATTTGACTAATTACTGAATAGTGAAATGTATTTAATTGGCCAGTTACTTTTGCTCCTTTGAAATCCTGAATTGAATTAGCTCCTTCATATTCTCCACCTTTTTTAACTACCATAACTAAATCTGATTTATAATAGTTATCCGAAAAATCTATAGTCTTTTTACGTTCTTCTGTAGGGGACATACCTGCCATAATTACATCGATTTTTCCCGAGGATAATGCTGGTATAAGACCATCCCATTCAGTTTTAACGACTACTAGCTCTTTCCCTAAACCATCAGCAATTTTTTTAGCCATCTCTATATCATATCCACCAGCATATTCTGAACTACCTTCAATTTTTACACTGCCATTAGAATCATTTACTTGAGTCCAATTAAATGGTGGATATCCACATTCCATACCTACCGTAAAAGTATCTTTTTCTGTTCCTTTTTCCATTGTACTTTTCACATCGCCTTTTGCTCCACATCCTGCTACTACAATAATTAGTAAAAGTAGCATTGCTACTAACAACGATAATCTTTTTCTCATTTTTTATCTCTCCTTTTATTAATAAATTAAATTTAATATATTATTTTATTGCAAAATAAAAGAAACCTGAGGTAAACTCAGGTTTCTATATGTATAGCGCCTATAATTTCCTCTCTTTCCCAAATGAGATAGCACACTCAATAAACTGGGAGTTTATTGAGACAGTCCTACAGCTATTAACTGTAGACCCAGCAAATAATACTGAGAATATTATTCACTTCGGCGGTATTTCCTTCTTCTTAGCATCATTGCTTCTCAAACTCCACTAAGAACTGTTAAATATCGCTCCTCTACCTCACTTGTAAAAGTGAGGTCTTATTAAATTGTTTCATCTATTGTATAATAAGATATAATTTATGTCAACCGCTTTTCCATTTCATTAATTTATTATAGTAAATTAATAAGCTTATTCTAACCATACATGAACAATTACTACAAATTTTAACCTAGACTTGCAAGAATTCTCCCATCTTAAGTATATCAAGCAGTTTCTCAGTATTATTCATAAATGA
>DATGTQ010000119.1 GCA_035301805.1 Tissierellales bacterium | reverse complement strand
TCCATATTTTAATTGAACTGCATTCAAGTCCCCAACATTAACTTCTATATTTTCACCATTTTCTACTTTAATCAAATTTCCCTTTTTGTCATTATAAGAAAATTCAAAGCTCGTAACTAAGTTACCTAGTGCAGCAGATGGTTGATATGAATTCTCTTCACCTTTATCATCATTAACTACTTCTATTTCAGCTTTATCATCTTCATCATCCTGATCTTCTAAATCATCAGAATCTGTATCTCCAGAATCTTCTAAATTATTATCTAAATCTTCCGAACCTTCAAAGCTTGAAGTATCATCTTCTCCCGGAGTTGAATTTTCTGGTTCTTCAGGATCTACAGGTTCTGGATCTTCCTGGGAATCTTCTAGCTCAACTTCTTCTGTTTCTATTGGTGGATCTTCAGGTTCTAGTTCTGAAGCCGTTTCCTCCACCTGGGTAGTTTCACTAATTTCTTCCACTACTTCATTTCCTTCTTCCAAGACTTTCCTACTATTATCTTGGACACCATTAACAGCTAGTGCTACTACTGGCATAATTACCTGTAGTATCATTGTTAATGCTAATACTAGTGAAATATTTCTCCATATTCTTTTCATTTAATCATCCTTTCAAAAAAAATATATCTACAAACCTTCAACTACAATAATTTCATATAATATAAGTATAACATCTAGAAAATAATCCTGCTATCCTAAGTTTGTTTATTTAGGGTACTTTTTTTAATATTTTTGAAAATATTTTCATTGTTTTTATAATAAAGTAGCAAAATCTAAAATTATGAAAATAAAAATCCCTAGATTTGTTTTTCTAGGACTAATAATTCTACTCCATGGACTGGAATAGAAAATTTGCATTTTATTTCGTTTTTAATATTTTCTTCTTTTATTTTTATACTTGGTTTTGATTTAGCTTTTAGATAATCTACTTCTTCTTTATTTAGATATTCTGGAGCACCCATTTCTATCCATTCATCAAAGGCAGATCCATTTTCTCTATTTAATGTATATCTTTTCAGTCTATATTTTCCTTCTAAGCCTTCTAAATTTATATTTAAGTTTACCTTTTCTTTACTTTCGTAAACATTGTATCGATTTTTAATATCTAAGGAAGATGTATCTCCTGATAAAAACATTTCATCAAAGTAAGCATAATTATAGGCTAGTATTTGTATATCTTCGCCTTTTTTAGTTACTATAAATTCTTCTTCTTTATGAATTATTTCATCTCCTAATTTTGAGAGTAAAAGATAGGCATAATATCCTGGCTTTTTAATTCCATCTTGATTTATTAGACCAAATCCTCCGTGGAATGGATTTTTATCTGCTTTCATCTCTTCGAATATATCTGTAAATGTCCAATATCCGATAGAATTAGTAAGACCAATAGATTCTATTATATTTTTTATAATAAATGTAGAAGTATAGCATGTATCGCTAATTAGATTTCTTCCAAGGGCTGTAGTGCTCCATTCTGTTATATGGATTTCTATATTAGGTAGTATTTCATTTATCTTTTTATTTAAAGATTTTAATGCATTAGGAGTATGATCTTTTTCATGGTAAATAGCCTTCATACTCGTAGAGTTTTTTAAAATCTCATACAAATTTTCACCATCTAAAAATCTTTCAATAATATCAAGGACATTTTCATCTGTTATTTCTTTTTTTATTTGTGATATATCTTGATTGTCCATTATTCTTAATAATAAATCTTGGATAGCTTCGTCTTTTCCAAAAGATTCTGGGTAAATGTGCAAGGTTATAATATCTAAAGGTACATTTTCATCTATACAGTAATTTATAAAATCCTCTAACCAAGATCCATATTTTAGGGATTCATGGGTTATAGAGGGGCCTCCTACTTTAATTTTTTCTGAAACTGACTTTATTGCTAAAACTGTCTCTTTATAAAATTTAAAATAATCTTTCTTTGAACCTATCCAAAAAACCTGTTCGATCTCCGGCTCGTTCCATACCTCAAAATACCAAGATTCTACTTCCTTAAGTCCATATCTTCTTACACAGTTTTTTACGAATTCTCTTACTAAATCTGTCCATAAATTAATGTCCTTAGGCTGAGTTACATTAGCTTTCCACCAGAACATGTGGTTTTCTCCACTTTTTAGATCACTAGGCATAAAGCCTAATTCTATAAAGGGTTTAATATTTATTTCCATAAAGAAATCAAATAGTTCATTTACATAGTTCCAGTTATATATTACATTTCCATCACTATCAGTATTATAAATCATCATATCATCATGGAATATTCCGTGAAATCTTACGTTTTTAAATCCGATTTCTTTTTGTAGCTCTCTAAATTGATTTCTCCAAGACTCCCTGAGTCCTTCTGCTGCTCTACCAAAGGTAATAAGTTCCTTCCAATAGTGTTTTAGCTCTGTACTTTCTTTATTAAAATCTAGATGAAAGTTTTGAACTTTAGTTAGAGAAATATCTTCTTCTAAAGTATCTTTACTATCTAAATAGGAGTATAGCTTTTTAAATGCAGCTGTTCTATCTACATCGAAGTAGGATTTTTTCTTTATATTTTCTTCATATGCACTATTTGATTTATCTATATTAGGCATATTTTGTCTAAATTGAGAAGGGGTACACCCATATTTTCGTTTAAATATAGAGTTTAAGGATTTTATACTTGGAAAACCACTTTGAAAAGCAATATCAGTTATACTTTCGTCAGTATTAGTAAGAAGTCTTTCGGCCATATCTACTCTTTTTTTATTTTTATATTCTTGAAATGTCATTCCAATACTATTTTTAAAAAGTCTAGATAAATAAGGAACGCTCATACCTTCAACATTTGCAATATCCTCAAGAGTTACGGAATCGTTTAAGTTTTCATCTACATATATAATGATTCTATTCATTCTTATAATATTGTCTGTAGATTCTTCTAGATTAGTTTCATTTATTTCTGTAGCCTCAAAATTATGTAATAAATCTCTAACTAGTAGAAAAGTTTCACTTCCTATTTTTAGTTGATAACCTGAAGCTTTTTTAGTTTGTTCTTTAAGCATACTTGCTAATCTTTTTCTAATTATATCGAATCTTTTTTGTTCTTCTTTCTCGTAGTTAAAGGATTTACAATCGATTTTAACCTTGCTAAATAATGGAAATATATAGTCTATACTTTTAGGATCTAATTGAAATACTAAACAGATATTATCTTCATCAGTTCTAGAGGTAGTATGGACTTCCCCAGGATTAATCAATATAAGGTCATTTTCTTTTAATAGATATTCTTTGTCAACTACTCTTATGTTTATTGACCCTTCTACTACTAAAATAATCTCTAATTCCTTATGGATATGCATCATGTATTCATTTGTACTATGTAAAAATAAGTTAATTGGCACATCCTCTCTAAGCTCTATTATTTCATAATATGGCTGCATTGCTTGCCCCCCCTACCAATTTGCTATTTAAATATAATATATCAGAATTTTGCAAACTTTGCAATATTAAGCTTTCATTTAATAGGGCTTTTTTTGCTGTTATGCCTTTATACGATAAAAGC
>DATGTQ010000118.1 GCA_035301805.1 Tissierellales bacterium | reverse complement strand
TTTATATTCTTTACCGCATAAATTTTTTTATATGTCTTCGGTAAGAAAAGATCTTGTAGAAAAGACTTCCTATTACTAATCTTATAAATTTTAGTTACATTATTCACTTCAATCAATTACTATTCCTCCTAAAAAAAGGTTTACTTTATAGCATTTAGTGGTATAATGATATTAAAGATAATCGGATTCGCGTAATTCGATTGCCACCGAGTGATTATTTTAGACTAATCACCCTGTAGTGCATTACAGGGTGATTATTTTTTTCCTTTACTATCCTTAAAAGATTGATAATTAAGGAGATTAGCGACATTACAAACATAGAAAACATAATCATTAATGATCATGCCTCGTATGTATTCATACCACCTCCTTTCATCCGAAATGAGGTGGTAACCACACCCTGCATACTCCGATTACCTCTATTTTACCATTAAGCATATTCACTTTCAATAAAGTCAAATAAACCTACTATATTTTTAAAGTTAATATAGGATAAGGAGCCAATTTATTATTAGCTCCTTACACTATTTTTCCATTATAATGTTTAAAATCATATTAATCCCCTGCAACAGATATCTTCTTAACTTTTACTGATGGGGAACCTACATAGCCACCTATAAATGGTATTTCAAATTTTAGATCATTACCTACATCTTCTATATCCATTAGGGTTTCAAAGAAATTTCCTGCAATTGTTATTTGATTTACTGGCCTTTTAATTTTACCATCTTCTATTTCATAACCATAAGCTGAAAGGGAATAATCTCCTGATACTGGATCTAATCCTGAATGTAGTCCCTCTACATTTATAATCATAAGACCTTTTTCTATACTTTCTATTAATTGGTCCAAAGTATTATCTCTATCTAAAATGTATAAGTTATTTGGTGCTATAGATATAGAGGATTTATAGGAGTCTCTCTTTGCATTTCCAGTAGATTCTACCCCTGATTTCTTTGCAGCTTTCCAATTATATAGATAAGTTTTTAATATACCTTCATCTACAATTTCTCTATAACTAGTTGCTGTACCTTCAGAGTCAAAGTATTTAGATTCTATACCATCTTCTAAGAAAGGATCATCTACTATAGTTACTTTAGAGGTAGAGACTTTCTCATTTATTTTATCTTTTAATAAAGATATTCCTTTATCTACATTTTCTGCAGAAAATATTGGAGTGAACATTCCCAGTATATTTGCGAATACATCATTCCTAAATACTACAGGATATTCTCCAGATTTTATAGTACTAGCCCCAAGCATAGAAACTGCTTCATTAACAGCTTCCTTTGCCATTTCTTTAGGATTAAACTTAGAATAATCACTGGATATTACTTGATAAGCACCAGTTTTTGTATCTTCCCCTTCTTTTACTATTACTGATATGGAGGAAATTCCCACATTCATTTTATCCTTCAAATTTATCCCTTTAGTATTTACTAAATATCTTTCGTTTTCCACTTCAGTATAAGAACACCAAGCTACTGTTTCTACTCTATCATCTAATTTATAAGCCTCTTCCTCTAATTCTTTAACAAACTGAATCTTTTCTTCTAGGGAAATTTTATCTAAATCATCATTATAATTATTAAAATCTTCATAAGTTTCTGAACCAGCAAATATTTCTTCTTTATCTTCTGCATCAATATGTTTTCCATTTTCTATAGCATCTTCAATAAGCATATCTACAGATGATTCATCCAATTTTTCTGTATAAGCATAGCCTATTTCATCTTCAAAATTACCTCTAAAAGATAAACCACCACTTTCTGAAACTGTGTAATCGTCTATTTCCCCTTTAAATACTTTAATTTCTACTTTATTATTGTTTTCTATATATACTTCCATATTATCCATTTTGTCTTTACTTTTTTCAAAAATAGTATTAATAAGACTTCTATACTTCAAATTATTCCTCCCCCTTTCTTCCGCCTACTGTTAAGGACTTTACTCTAATAGTAGGTTGTCCAACATTTACTGGTACAGAACCACTTAAAGAACCACACATTCCTTGTCCATGAGATAAGTTATTTCCTACCATATCAATTTTTTCTAATACTTCTATACCATTGCCAATTAAAGTAGCTCCTCTTACTGGCTTTGTCATTTTACCATTTTCAATTAAATAACCTTCCATTACAGCAAAATTAAAATCACTAGTCGCTGGATTTACACTTCCTCCTCCCAATTTTTTTGCATAGAGACCACTTTCTGTACTACTAACTATTTCATCAAAAGAGGATTCACCATTGGCTATATAGGTGTTATTCATTCTAGATGTTGGTGCAAATTTATAAGATTGTCTTCTACCAGAACCTGTAGGTTTATGATCCATTCTTTTACTATTTAATTTGTCTACTAGGTAGCTTTTTAATATACCATTTTCTATTAAAATATTCTTTTGAGTCGGTGTTCCTTCGTCATCAATATTCAAAGTCCCCCAAGCATTAGGAATAGTTCCATCATCTATTGCTGTTACTAAAGGTGATGCTACTTGTTTACCTAATTTTCCAGCAAAGGCCGATGTTCCTTTAGCTACAAAAGTTGCTTCTAAAGCATGTCCACACGCTTCGTGGAATAATACTCCTCCAAATTCATTATCTATAATAACTGGCATTAGTCCACTTGGCGCATAATCAGAATAAATCATAGTTTTTGCTATTCTTGCTGCTTCTTTTCCTACATCTTCTACATCTATGTCATTATAAAGTTCAAAACCTTTTGATGCCCCTGGCCCATAAAATCCTATTTGCATTTCTCCATCTTTTGTTGCTACGGCTTGAACCGATAGCCTAGTTCTAATTCGTTGATCTTCCGCTAATAACCCTTCTGTGTTAGCTATTAATACATTTTGTTCTTCATCTAAATAATTTACTGTAACTTGGGATATTACTTCATCATAATTTTTAGCACTTAAATATCCCTTTTTCATCAACTCTACTTTTGTTCCTTTATCAACATTTCTAGGTAATAATCTTATTTTATTTAAATTTTCCATATTGGACTCTACAAAATTTAATACTAAATCTTTCTTAGCTCCATTAATAGCTAAGGCTGCTTCCTTTGCAACTTTAATTAAATTTTTTTCTGATGAATTATTAGTATAAGCATATACACTATTTAATCCATGAAATATCCTAATACCTACACCATAATCTCTACCAGAAATGCTATTTTCCAACAGTCCTCCTACCATTTTCATGCTAGTATTATATTTGTCTTCAACAAAAATTTCTGCAAAATCTCCTCCACTAGATAGAGCAGCGTTTAAAACATTTTCTATAACCTTTTTATTTAGCAAATAAATCCCTCCTTATTTCTATTATATAATACTTTTATATATACTAACTACCTCTCAAAATGTGAACTACTCACCACTTACTCACTACGTTCGTTGAAGTGGGAGCTTCTTGGTCAATAGTAACGACTTACCAAGTTTACCCAAGCTCTAAGGGTAGTTCCTACCCCGGTAATACCAAAACTATATAGCTAGTTTCAGTAGATTTTTACTAGCATTTATATCTCTATCATGGTGTATGCCACATTCAGGACAAGTCCATTTTCTAAGTGCTAATTTCTTTACATCCTTATTTTTATATCCACAATTAGAACATAATTGGCTACTTGGATAATTACATGGTGCTATTATTACTTCTCTACCATACCATTCTGCTTTATATTCTAATTGCCTTCTAATTTCTGACCATGATACTTCTGATATACATTTTGCTAGATTAGAATTTTTTAGCATATTTTATACTTTCAGATCCTCTAAAACTATCACTTGGTTCTCGTTTATAATTTTAGAAGATAGTTTATGAAGATAATCTTTCCTTTGATTTGCTATTTTTTCATGTTGTTTAGCCAGTTTCAGCTTTGCCTTTTCTCTATTTCTACTACCTTTTTTCTTTCTAGATAAATCTTTTTGTAGTTTCTTTAGTCTTTTTTCTGATTTTCTTAACCATTTAGGATTTTCATATATTTCTCCATCACTTGTTATTGCAAAGTCTTTAACTCCTAAATCTATACCTACCTTTTTATCTATTTTAGGTAATAGTTTTATGTTTTCTTCTACAAATATTGATATGTAATATTTATTAGTTCTAGTTTTAGATATGGTACAGGATTTAATTTCACTTTCAAATTCTCTATGTTTTATTATTTTTACTTTTGATTTTAATTTGGGAAGTTTTATATATCCATTTTCAATGTATATGGTTCCATTTTGATTGTTTGTAATGTAAGATTGTTTTCCTCTTCTACTTTTGAATTTTGGAAATCCCATTGATTTGTCTTTAAAAAAGTTTTTATATGCTTTTTCTAGATTAAGCTGTGCATTTGCTAGAGCTAGACTATCTACTTCTTTTAGCCATGGATATGCTTTCTTATATTGTGCAGGTGTGTTTTTAAGCATCTCTTTTGTTTCTTTATAGTAGTTGATTTTATCTTCTAACATTTGATTGTAGATAAATCTAGAACATCCAAAACATTTAGCAAAATATTCTTTTTGCTCTTCATTTGGATATAGTCTAAATTTATATGCTTTTTTCATATTTTCACCTTACTTTCCTTGGCTTTCTATGTATTTTTATTACATTAATAGACACTCCACTTGTAGTTGGCAAACAAAAATTTCTAGACCAAAAATATTCTTTTTAGCCATATAGATATGTAGTCATTTATACTAATTATACTATATCATATTATTTATATAATATTAGAATATTTTGCAATTCATCCCCCACTTATAGAAGATGGGAGAATTCTTACAAAGAAGAGTTAAAAATCACCACCTAAAATATTTAGCTTTTCTACATCAAATTATTATTCATTCTTCTAAAAAATAATAGAAGTGACACTTTATTTACTTTGAAAGTATCACTTCTTATTTGTAAAAAATTAATATTCTTTTAAACTAATTTGGTATTGCAATAAATTTTTGTTGAATTCTACATTTATTTTCATAAATACATTTTATAAATTTTCTTGAATTAGTCTATATGCTTCTGATTTATTTTCACTATTTTTTAAAGATATTAAAAATTCACTGTCTTGGAAAAGATCTATTAATTTTTTTAACACCTTGACTTGAGCTGACGGATTTTTTACCGCTAGCATAAATACTATTTCAACTTCTAATTCTTCTCCTGAACCCATATCTTCAAAAATCACAGGTTCTTCTAAAATCCCTAAAGCTATTGCTGGTTCATTTACATGGATAGTATCGGTATGTGGTAAAGCAACTTTAACTCCCATAGTAGGTAGTCCTGTAGGGTTATTCTTTTCTCTCTGAATTATTGCATCTTTATAAGTATCTTTTACATACCCCCTATCATATAATTCTGTTGCCAATATTGATAAAACATCATTTCTGTCTTTTCCTTTAATATTCATAAATATTAAATCTTCTTTAAAAATATTGATATTTTCCACTGTTGAAACCCCCAAAATACTACATATATTAGTTTATTATTCTAGATAGAAATCCAATTATTATATTCCCTATATTGTAACCAAAGAACCCATCTGTTACCATTCCCTCTACTTCTACACCTGTTATATTCATCATTGCTGTTGCTTCCGGTGCAAAGTAATTTGAAAGTAATACTATAATAAATAAATTTACTGCTGATGCTAAAAAAGTTCTTAACATATTTCCTTTACTGGCCATAGCACACATTGGTATTACATAACAAATTCCAGCTAACATCCCAACAGGAAAATAGGTCATATTAGGAATTAGGAAAGAATATAATATTACTAATGGTAGGCATAGTACAGTAACTGTGACAACTACTGGTTCTCCTAAGCCTAAAGCTATATCCATTCCTATATTTAACTCTGCTTCTTCACCTATCTTAGTACGCATATAACTTTGAGCTGCACTTCCTATTACAGAAAGCCCTTCCATCATTACACTTACCATACGAGGAATTAATATTAATACTGCCGCTATTCCCATTCCCATACTTAAACAAGTTGTCCAATTTTGTTTAGTTAAAACTCCTAAAAACATCCCTACGATCAAGCCAATAACGGACGGTTCTCCCAAAATTCCTAACTTTTCCGCTATATTATCCATACTTATGTCTACTTTATTAATTCCTGGTATTTTATCTATCAATTTATTTACTATAAATGCTATTGGATAAACTAAAGTAATATAAGAAAAGGTAGAGCATGTAGTTCCTTCCAGTCCAAAATATTCTTGCCATTTTGGCGCTATTTTCTCAGATACAAATAACGTTACCACAGATAATATTAAAGTAATTGCTAATCCTAACAAAGCACTACCGAATAAGGCATATGCCATTGCTCCAGGTATTAAAAAGTGAATAAAATTCCATATATCTACATTCATAACATTTACCTTTTTTAATCTTAATAAAATTATATTTATTAAAAATATTAAAAAAACTGCTATTGGTGCAAAAGGTACTGCCCAAGAAGCTCCCCCAATTGCAGCAAAACCCATATCTACCGTTGTAAAACCACTGCCCATAGCCTCATAATATTTAGTTGCAGGTGATATAGTTGACATTAATAGACCTATAACTAAATTTAATCCTTGAAATCCAATTCCAACCAATAAACCTGCTTTTAAAGCTCTTCCAAATTTCATTCTAAAAAACAAACCTAAAATTAAAATCATAATAGGCAGCATAACTGATGGCCCTAGGTCTAAAATACTTTCTATAATGTTATATATCATTTAAAACCCTCCTATTTTCCAATTATCTTTTTACACTCATCTATTATTTCCTTTTCTATCTTATCTTGCCCTATTCCAGATATTAAACCAAAGACACTTATAACAGGTTTTTCTATTTCTTTATTATATTTTGAAGTAACCAATATCAAATCCACATCATGTTGTTTATTTTCTATTTCACCAGAAGTTCCTGTTGAAATTGTATATGGTATTCCATAATCATCTAAAATATCCTTTACTTTTTCTTGAGCCACTGTCGATGTTGCTACCCCGCTTCCACAGGCAACTAATATTTTTACTTTATTTTTCATTTTATTTACCTCCAATTATTTAATTTAATATATTTTTCTTCATACTTTTTTATAACATTGTGAAGATTTTCCTTTTCTTTTGCTGCTTTTATAGATGAATAAAAGCCTTCCATTTTTAAAATATTCACTAAAGTAAACAATGCTTTTAAATGCGCTTTATCGTCTATTGCACTAAGGACACATATAAAATATATTGGATCCAATTCTTCTATACCAAATTTCACTGGTTCTTTTAATCTGACTAAACTCATAGACAATCTATTTACGCCATGATCAAACTTCCCATGGGGAAGAGCAAACCCTTTTGAAATAACTATATAAGGTCCATTCTCTTCTATATTTTCTATCATTGCCTCTGTATATTTTTTCTCTATATCCCCATTATCTTCTAATATCTTAGATGCTTTTTCTATAGCTTCTCTCCAATTTTGGGCCTCTATATCTAATTCTATATTCTTAATTTTTAATAAATCTGATAAAGCTATAGAGTCTTTGAAATGGTTTTCATTTGACACAGTAAAATTTGATTCATTTCTTTCTATTCCTTTTATTCTCTCTAATTTAATTTCATCTAATTTATTATCTATTCTTAATATATCTTCTATACTTAATATAGGAGAAACTAAAACATATTCTTTGTCGGTTTCCGGTAATTCTACTGTAGATATTATTAAATCTACTTTGTCTAAATTTTTCTCCTTAAATTCATGATAAGGTAAAACTTCTATTGAAATAAAATCAAAATACTTAATCAATTGTTCTTTTAAAAATTGTGATGTACTAATGCCATTATTGCATATAGTTACTATTGTAAGATCTTTTACCTTATTTTTTTTCTTTTCTATAGCTACACAGATATAAACTGATATAAATTTCATATCCTGTAACTCTATTTCCCTTTTAGAATATTCCTCTAAAATATATTTCTTTTCTTCCACCACTTTTAAAACTTCTTTATTTCTTTCAACTATTTCATCAATTCCAAAATACTCAGGGTATTTAACAGTATCATTCCTAAATAATCTTTCTAAATGATTAGATAAATTTTTAAAGAAAGTATAGTCATTATTTAAATTTATATCTAGTAAATCTGATATTCCTTCTATAAACTTTCTAGTTAGTGTTTGAATTTTTAATATATCTGGATTATTTATTTCTTTTCTAATATAGTTTAACTTCATTAGATAACTTTGTAATCCACTAACCTCTTCTGCGTCTATATATAATTCAAAATACTGAGCCATCCTCTCTAATATACAAATAGAAAATCTTTCTTTTTCTAACCCTTCATATGATTTTTCAAATAATCTGTTATTATTTTCTACCCTAACAGTGATAAAATACAAATAATAAGTTAATCTTTCAATAGAAATATCCGTTAAATATAGTCCACTTTCATTTTCTGCTTCATTAATAATTCTACTTATTATTTCCAATTTCTCATCTATCTTTTCTTTTTCTAATCCTATTAATTCAGCTACTTTTTCCTGTCTTAAAAGATGTCCTATTAATTTAGTATTATTTATTATAATACTGATTATTATTTTTCTAATATCTTTTTCCTTACATTTTAGTCTCAATCCTTTATTAGAAAGAGACTGTACTTCTATATTATATTTCTTTAAAACTTCTTTTGTTGCGATAAAGTCATTTATAACAGTATGCCTAGATATATACATAATCTCAGCAATTTCTTGGTAAGTTATATATACTTTAATTAAAGCTAATAAGCATATATTTAAACAAACTCTTTCTTCTTTAGACAATGCATAGTCATAAAAATCTATATTCTTTAGATCTTTTTTTAGCTCTTTTTTATTAATTTCATTGTTTAGCCTTATAGAACCACCTATTTCTAGCTTTAATAATTCCCCATTTTTATCATGAAAAAATTGGTTTATTCTATTTATATCATTTCTTATGGTTCTCTCTGATACATCATACTTCCGAGCTAATTCGTTTAATAATAGCCTCTGATTTGTACTGGCCAGCATTTGATGAATTATATCTACACTTCTTTTATTCATCGCCATTTTCTCAGCCTCCTGTTTTTTACTATAACATTTCTAAAGATGTTTAAACAGTTGGAAATCTTACATTAGATTTGAAAGAGTTTATAGATTAATTTATTTTAATAGATCTTTAGCTTCTTTTACTATAGTTTCATAGGTTAAATTATATTTTCTCAAAAGTTCAGTACCTGTACCAGACTCTCCAAATACATCCATTGTACCTATTCTCTTCATCTTAGTTGGAGCGTTTTCTACTACTACTTCTGCCACCGCAGAACCTAAGCCACCAATTATATTATGTTCTTCTGCTGTTATTATACCTTTTGTTTCTTTTGCTGCTTTAATTATTATATCCTTATCTATAGGTTTAATAGTTGAAATATTAATAATTCTTGCTGATATACCCTCTTTATTTAATTCATTTGCAGCTTTTAATGCTTCTCCTACCATTATCCCTGTAGCTATAATAGTAATATCTGTTCCATCTACCAGTTCTACTCCCTTTCCTATTTCAAACTTGTAATCTTCATCAAATAGTGTTGGTACACCAGATCTCCCAAGTCTAATATAGACTGGTCCTATATGTTCAGCAGATGCTTTAATAGCTTGTTTTGTCTCTTCTGCGTCTGCCGGGTTCAATACTGTCATATTTGGTAAAGATCGCATTAAGCTTAAATCTTCTAAAGCTTGGTGAGTAGCTCCATCTTCCCCTACTGTTAATCCAGCATGAGTAGCTGCTATTTTAACATTTAAATTAGGATAACAAATTGAGTTTCTAATTATTTCATAAGCTCTTCCAGTAGCAAATACCGCAAAAGTACTTGTAAAAGGTATTTTCCCAACAGCAGCTAAACCTGCAGCAGTTCCCATAAGATTCTGTTCTGCAATGCCTACATTAAAAAATCTATCTGGAAATTCTTTAGCAAAAATTCCAGTCTTAGTTGAACCAGATAAATCAGCATCTAATACTACAATATCTTTATTTTCATGACCTAAATCCATTAAAGCACTACCATATGCATCTCTAGTTGCTATGATTTTTTTCATCTATGTCACCTCTTAATTCTCTTAATGCCTGTTCTGCTTCTTTAGCAGATGGAGCCTTTCCATGCCATCCAACTTGATCTTCCATAAATGATACACCTTTACCTTTTGTAGTTTTAGCTATTATTATTGTAGGTTGTCCCTTAGTTTTTTTAGCTTTTGCTATGGCTTTAACTATTTCTTCTATAGAATGACCATCTATATTTAATACCTGCCAGCCAAAAGCTTCAAATTTTTTGTCAATTGGCTCAATATCCATTACATCACTATTTTTACCGTCTATTTGTAAACCATTGTGATCTAAAAATGCAATTAGATTATCTAAATTATAATGGGCTGCAAACATAGCTGTCTCCCAAACAATACCTTCCTGTACTTCTCCATCTCCCAAGAGTGTATATACTATATAATCTTTATTATCTATTTTCCCAGCTAATGCCATACCACTTGCTGCTGAAAATCCTTGTCCTAAAGATCCTGTCGTCATATCTACCCCAGGAGTTCCCTTCATATCTGGATGACCTTGTAACATAGCTCCTAATTTTCTTAAGTTATTCAGTTCTTTCTTTGCAAAAAATCCTCTATTTCCTAATGCAGAATATAGTACAGGTGCCCCATGTCCTTTAGATAAAACAAATCGATCTCTGTGCTCCCAATCTGGGTTTTCTGAATCTATATTCATTTCTTTAAAATACAATGTTGATAAAATCTCACAAGCTGACAGAGAACCACCAGGATGACCTGATTGAGATTTACTGAGCATCTTAATAATATCCTGTCTCATAATATTAGCTTTATTTTCTAATTCCCTATACTTGCTCATTATATTTCTCCTTTCACCTAGTATTATTTATCTACTTCTACCATTATTTTCCCAAAGAATATATCCCTCTTATATATTTTTTCAAACATTTCTGGTAGCTCATCTAAGGATATCCTATGAGTTATAAAAGGAGCTATTTTTAAAGAGCCTTCTTTCATATATTTTATGCTACTAGTCCACTCTTTACCTGGGAAGGGAAATGAGTACGCTACCCAGCTACCCTTAACAGTTAATTCGTTTCTCAAAATTTTTTCAAAATGTTCTCTAGGCATATCTACATCTCCGTAAGGAATTCCTGTATATACTACAGTACCACCTTTTTTTGCTAGTGATAATGACTGAGCACAAGTTAAAGGTGTTCCAGCAGATTCAATTACTATATCAACTTTTTTTCCTTCTGTTAACTCTTTAACCCTTTCTATAGGATCTATTTTCATACTATTTATACAATGGTCAGCTCCCAAGCTTTTTGCTATTTCAAGTTTTTCATCGAATATATCTATGGCTATAATTTCACTAGCTCCAAATATTTTAGCCCATTGTATAAAAAGCAATCCTATTGGCCCTGTTCCTAAAACTGCTATTGTATCTCCTACTTTAATATTTGACCTATACATTCCATGAGCTGCAATACAAGCGGGTTCAATTCCAGCTGCTGTTTCATAATCTACTCCTTCAGGCAGTTTTAAAACATTACTACTATTTACTTTTACATATTCAGCAAAACATCCGCCTTTTTCTCTATTCCCTATTATTTGCAAATCTTCACATCTAGAATATAATCCTTGTTTACACTGTTCACATTCATAACAAGGTATTGATGGCACTACTGCTACCGGATCACCAACTTCAAGATTCTTTACTTCGGACCCCATGCTTACAACCTCACCTGAACACTCGTGTCCAAATATTTCTCCTGCTATATGAGGACCTGTCTTACTATATTTAGATATATCTGATCCACATATGCCGGCAACTTTTACTTTTAATATAATATCATCTGGCTTTTCAACCTTTGGTATTTCTACTTCTTCTACTCTTAGATCTCTAACTCCATAAAATCTTGCTGCTTTCATTTTCCTTCCTCCTTGAACTTTAAATAAGATCTTAAGTTACTTTTAATTTATCATGTACATTTTGTAATGAACAGTAGAAAGATGTTCAATTCTTTTGAAAAATTTTATCTTCAAAATTTAAATAGAAGAAGGAGAGAAATTTAAACGCCTAAGCATTATGAAGAGGAATTCAAAAAGCAAATAATTGCAATATATAATGAAAGTGAAGAAAAGTAAGTGTAATGAAAATAAAATGGAGTGACTGAAAAAACTCAGCCACTCCATTATTTCTTATTTAAGTCTATCTTTTTAAGATATAATTTTCACCAGAAGGAGGTTTAAACACCTATATTTTGCGAAAACCACATATGTTTTTCATAGCGTAATTCCTGTTTTTGTAGCTATTGACCAAAATACCTCTTCTAATTTCATTGTATCTTTATATCTTCTTTTTTTAATACAAGAGGGCTATAAAGTAACCTTTAATCCCGGGGCTTTAGAGTATTTAAGGACTTACGTTCAAATTGATAAGTTATTTCGTAAAAATACTGCCCAATACTAGACTTCATAGTTTCAATAAATACTTCGTCCGTTTCATAAATGATACCAAGCTCTCTATATAGATCATCCTTCATCTTTGAATCTACTTCTTGTTTTCCTCTTTCAACTTTTGATAGTTGCTAACCTTACAAATATCATTAGCAACTTCCTTAATTCCTTTGCCTTGACGCAATCTCTCTATTCATAACATTTGCCCTTCACTATAGGTTTTGTTACTAAACATTATAATCTCCTTTCAATCCATATGGCTCTTATCTTTGTTATTCTTCATATTCCATAACATAGTCAATCCAATTATTTTGCAACTCTTCTAAACTTTTGCCGTATACTTCCATCCATTTAGAATAACTATCTTCTGCATCATATATTTCCATAAACTTTTCAATTCCATATTCATCAACTAAATATTTAGAAAAAGAATAACTTAATATATAAAATGTCCTTCTAGACTCCAATCCCTTAATTTCTGCATTGTTATATTTAATTATATTTTTCTCATCAAGGATTTCATTCATATCAAAGTTATTATAAGTTAAATACTCTTTTGTCAAGGGAATAATAGGTTCTCCAAAATTAAATACAGCAGGATTTTTCCCAATCTCATCCTGAACTAAAGAAGCCAGACCTTCTCTAAGACTTAAAGTACTGTACAATGGGGCAATAAGATGAGTTATTTCATGAGCTATTGGCGCACTATCCATTTCAAAATGTTCTAGATTCAATGTTACTTCGGGTATTAAATGCTCAAAACTATCATATGAACCAAAGACGTGAGAACCACCATAACCAAATTTAAAATTAATAATAAATTTAAAATCATCTCCATGCATTTCTTTATATGGTTCTATCCAATCTTCCTTATCTATGTACTTACTTATTGTCTTTACATAATAATCAACTTCCTTTAAAAAATCTTCAACATATTCAAATCTAGTTTTTGTAAGGTCAATTTTCCCCCATTCTTCAATACTTACTTTTCCATAGTCTGAAATATAATAGCCATCTTCTTCCCTAACTGTCGAAATGGTGGATTTCATTTTTGGGTTATTTTTAACTAATATTAATATAATAGCAGCTAATAAAAAAATAATGAAAGTAATTAAATATTTTCTTTTCATTTAATCATCCTTTCTTTATGCACCCAAAATCACTTAATAATATTTTGTTAAAATTATTTATTTTTCTATCCTACCTCTAGAACTTATTGATAAAAAACTTTAGGATTAATTATTAATGACCTTGCTAAAGCAACCCTCTTTTGTTGACCACCACTAAGTTGAGTTACTATTTTGTTTTTCTTTTCTTTCAAACCTCTTATTTCTAAATATCTCTCTCCTTTAACTGTAGCTTCTTTCTTTGAATAGCCTTTAAATTTCAACCCATACATGACATTTTCTATAACAGTCATATGGGGAAGATTGGAATACAGTGGAAGCTGGTCTATTCTCAGGAGAAAGATTGGTAATATCATCTCCGTCAATATATATCTTTCCTAAGTCTGGTTTTAAAAAACCTTCTATAGTCCTTAATACTGTAGTCTTCCCACATCCACTAGGCCCTAAAATACAAAGGAGTTCTCCTTTATTAACTTTAAAACTTAAATTATTAACTGCAATTAGATTATTAAATTTTTTAGTTAGATTTTCTATTTTTATAAATATTTCATTCCTCCAGCAAATTTTTTGAAAATATAATATTTACGAATAAAGTTATAATGATTATCATGCATGCAATTACTGAACCTATTTTATACTTTCCGCTTTGCATAGCATCAAACATTACTAGGGTTGCTAGCTTCTTTCCTGGATAAACTAAAAATATTATAGAACCTATAGTAGCGTAACATTGTTAACAAAAGATATTAAAAACGCTGATTTTGACATGGGAACTACTATATCTTTTAAGATATACATTTCATGAACTCCTAAATCTTTAAAAGCTTCATTTATCTAAGGATTGATTTGGGATATAACTGCACTACTTGTCTTTGTAGGTAGTGGCAATTGCTTGAATATACAATTTAATATTACTATTAGCCCTGTCCCTGTTAATGCTAAGGGGTAATAATTAAAGGCTAAAATATAACCTAAACCAAAGCAAGTCCCTGGAATAATATAAGGCATAGTAGATATAAAATCAATAGATCCCATACCTTTTATATCCCTTAACTCTATATAATAAGATATTAAAAATCCTATTATACTTCCTATTACTCCAGTAATTAGAGAGTATACA
Organism: Tissierellales bacterium; assembly: GCA_035301805.1. Classification (NCBI taxonomy): domain Bacteria; kingdom Bacillati; phylum Bacillota; class Tissierellia; order Tissierellales; species Tissierellales bacterium. The sequence continues at coordinate 10,247 of DATGTQ010000118.1, read as the reverse complement.
ATACTTCTAACGAAACTTCCTGATATATAATTTCTTGATTCTCTTATATTATCTAAAGTAAAATATATTGTCCCAAACTTTTTCCTAGTTATAGCCGAAAAAAATATAGATGCACATTGTAAAACCATCATAGCAAGAAACATATCGGCCTATTTTACTTTTATAAGCTTTTTATTTTGAAACAGCCCCATTGCTTTTTTACTTGTAATATTCTTTTAATTTTCAAAATCATTTTCTTTATGTTGCCAGTAAATTTAGAACATAATAATTAATAACTTTCAGAATGTAAATTTATCTCTGTATAAGACAACAGCTTCTTGTTCCTTATAACGCCTATTAAAAGCTTCAGTCTCTAAAAATGTCATAAATAAATTTTCAATCGGATATGTGAATTTTACAAGGTATGAAAAGTTTATTCTTTCATTTCTATCAATACATGAAAATTCTTTACCAACTTCAGGATTAAACGATGTAGAAACAAGAGTTTTTGGTGTTTTATACATTTTACCTTCAGTACTCACCCCTCTAAATAACTGTACTCTTTCATAACCGGCCAATTCAAAAAATATTTGTACAAAAGCTAGACGTGAAATAATATATCGCTTTCTATTTTCTTTGTTACCGATTCCTTTAAAAATATCATTGGTTCGAGGCCTCTTTTCATTGAAATCAATCAATCCCATTTCTGCCATTATAAATTTTAGACCTTTAATCCATTCCCCTGAATATGGATTTAATAAATATTGTTCAGCAGTCTTTCTCTCCAAATCTAGTACCTCTCGAACTTCCATATACGATACCAAATCGTTAAAAAGGAACTGAGAACCTATCTTTGATTTAATATCTAATTTTGATTTTCCTAATCTTATAAACTCAGAGTGATTCGAAAACCAATCTTTCGCCATGTTTTTTTCTTTTGCAATTAATTCTAAAGTCTTTTTTCTTTCTGATTCTAAACCCAAAATAGTTAATCTTTCACAATATAGGTTGACCTTAGATTTTATCTCTTTCACTTCATCCTCTGTAAGTTTTTTGGAATCCTTTTCAAATTGATAAACCACTATTTCTTCTGCAGGAATTACCCAACACTTACCCTTATCCTCAAAATCTGTGATTCTCCATATAAACATTGCACTTTCAGCATCGTACTTTTCTATAAATCCTGGAGTTCTTCGTCCATCTAATACTCTTCCCTTATTACCAGGAACAATATGGTGAAAAGTTCCTGATTTAAAACAAGAATCTGGCAATTTATTTTTATTCTTTTGATGTAGCAACACAAATATCCCCCCTTTATTTCAGAATAATAAGCATCCCTTTCAGGATTATAAACATAATAATCCCCACCTTATTCCTACACCCTACTAATTCATATCTAATATTTTAAGCAAGAATAACGTTCTGAATATTCTGAATACCTAGCTTGCCAGAGGCTTAGCTCTTTTCAGAAACTAGCTTTATTGATTAATGTTTATCCTATCTTTCTGGAAATTCCCATTAAAAGATTATGTATATTATCTATATTTTAAATTATACCATAATCTATTCTCTTTACAATTAAGTTCCATGTCTATTTTAATTTATCAGCTAAATATAGAAAGAAAATGGGGGAATTTAGCAAAAGCATAAATGTTTTTGTGGCATCAGATAATGGGGCAATAAATGATTTAAAGGAAGTTACAGAAACCCATCCCAATTTTGAATGGTCCATATCAACAAGTGGCCAGATAGAAAAAATCCGGATAAATAAAGAAACTTCAACAGAAGTTATCTCATTTACTCTTAATGAAGATAGACTATACTTTTATTACCATGAAGATTTAGAACTAGCTGAAGAGTATATATTTACTATGGATAAAACCTAACTCTGTTATGAAAATAGGTTCTACTTCTATCATCGTGAAAATTTAAATCCATTGAAGAATATACATTTACTACATCATATAAAATTAGACAAAAACTATTGCCAAAAACTACTTATTCACCCATCCTTTATGTTATAATAGAATTTAAAATATATAAATGCCATTATGTTCTATAACCCTAACACTAAAAAGGAAGTTGATATTATGAAAGAATTATCACCTAAAGAAATAGCAAAAAAGAAAGATTTTTATTATAACTTAAGAAATATTATGCTTATAGCTATTATACCTATACTTATAACATATTTCATTTTATCAAACTTAAGCAAAAACCCTGATTTTTTAACTATAGCAGTAATTATAGGTTCAGCTTTAATATATTATGCAACCCTTATCATTTATTATAAAAAATATTATAATAAATTTTATGGTATATTATTTAACCAATGTGATCCTATAAAATATCAAAAAGTTTTACTAGCTATTCTGGAGCAAGGTAGATTTAGGAATAAAGAACTCGACAGTATTACTATTGAACTTTCTAAAGCAGAATATTTCTCTGGTGAATTTGAAAGTGCTGAAAAAGAGCTTAGGAAAGTAAATATTAACAAACATAATAATATATTTATGATTATAGATTATTATGTTGCCTTAGGAAATTGCTATTTATCATCAAAAAATAAAATCGGCTTATTAAATATTCAGAAAAAAATGTTAGAATTAGATAGGAAAATAAATTATAAAATTATACGGCGTAAAAGATATAAAAAGGTTTATAATACATGTATATTAATAATAAATAACAGTATTGCTATTTTAGAAAATGATGATATTTTATTAGATTTGTTACATCTAGAATTAAATGAAGCTAAATCAGAACTACAAAAGGTAAAAGCAAATTATTATATTGGATTAAAATATTATGAATTAAATGAACTTAATCTTTCTGAAAAGCATTTAGAATATGCATTTGAAAATGGAAATACTAGTTTTTATGCTAAAGAGGCAGAAAAATTATTAGGTTTAATGGCGGTTTAAAAATCAACAATTTCCAAAGGGATTGGGAAAGGACAATGCTTTACCAGCTAGTAAAGCATTGTCCTTTCTTTAAACAAAAATATCAATATAATATTGTTTTATACATCATATACTAAAGATATACTAAAGTTTAATAACAAGAAAAACTACAACCACCTAAGTAATAAAATTTCAACTTATATAAAGTAGTTTATTATTACAAATAAGCTCTATCTATTAACTGACCTAGCCATTTTTCTATAAGTATGTCTTTTACCCTTTATAGCGATGGAATAAGTCATAATATTTTCTGGAGTCGCTATACCTGGGGACATTCCGCAATCTCCTATATGGTGAATATCTGTACCAGTCATTTTACTGTATAAGGCTATATTTTTAATAGTATAAGAATCTGCCCCTTCCTGAGAAGTACCTATTGAGGTCATAGCTAGTTTCTTTTCTTCATGTATATATTCAACCATATCCCTTACATAATCTACAGTCATACCAGGTATTGTACCTGGTGCAGGAACTAATATTATATCTAAACCTGCTTGAGAAAATTCTCTTATTAATTCTTTATTAATTATTTTACTTCCTGATTCTTTTGCACTTCCAGATGAATGCATTTTACCAGCTACAATTATTATTTCCTCTCCTAAATTTTCTTTTATTTGTTCTATTGTCTTAATTATTTCTTTATTAGTTACACCAGTATTAGGATTTCCGGTAAGGAGCACTATATCTACACCCTGCCCTACTAATTTTCTTACATTTTCTACTGTAGCTATTCTACCTTTAGAAATATTAATCCTGTCATTAGCAACTGTCTCATTTAAATCCACAGGCTCTAAATTTACACCAACTAATCTTCCAGTAAGTTTTTTAACAACTTCAACTGGGCTCATATCTTCAATAATTGGCAATCCTTCAATCTTAGGATTATTGACATCATATACATTCAATAATATAATATCAGCACCAAAGGCTGAAGCTAATTCTACATTACTTACATCCCATAATAATGGAGGTGCTATAGATATAACCTCTGAAACTACAGTCCTTCCCTCTCCACTTTTTATACTTAAAAGCTTTTCTTTTTTATTCATATTTTTTATATCAGATGAGCTTAAATCTAATATTCTTTTTACCATATTAATTCTCCTCTTAGTTATATTAAATTTTTAAATAAATATGGTGACTAGCATTAGCCACCATATTTATTAATAATTTAGTCTATTTATTTTTTTCCTACCTTAGTTTTTAAATACTTATTTATTTCATCAGCTAAGAACTCTGCTTTAGTTCCTATAATTACTTGTAAGTTTCTCTTACTTGGCTTTATTACACCAGAGGCACCTAAGCCTTTTAATACATCCTCGTCTACAATACCACTGTCATTTACACTAATTCTAAGTCTAGTAATACATGAATCCAAGTTTTCTATATTTTTTGCTCCACCTAATGCATCTACATAGGCTATTGCAAGATTATCTATACCCTGTTCACCTATTATTACATCTAAATCTTCTCCACCTTCATCATCCATTCTCCCTGGGGTTGGTAAATCCTTCTTCTTAATTATATACACAAATACTAGATAGTATATAAGTCCAAATACTAATCCTATAGGAATAAGAAGCCAGCCTTTAGTTGCAAATTTCATATTCATGAAATAATCAATAGCTCCTGCCGAAAAAGTAAAACCATGTCTAATACCTAAACTATAAACTATAGCTAAGGATAATCCTGATAGCAATGCGTGTATGACATATAATGATGGTGCTAAGAACATAAACATAAATTCAATAGGTTCTGTAATTCCTGTTAAAAATGAAGTAAAGGCAAGGGAAAATAGTGCACCACTAACCTTTTTTCTATTTTCTGGCTTTGCTGTCTTATACATAGCTAACGCTGCTGCTGCCAATCCAAACATCATTATTGGATAGAAACCAGCTTGGAATATTCCTGCTTCTGGGTCACCTGCAAAGAATCTTGCTATATCTCCTTGAGCCCCATTATATTCACCAAAAAGGAACCATACTATATTATTAAGAACATGGTGTAATCCTAATGGAATAAGTAGCCTATTAAGGAATCCAAAGACAAACACCCCTATTGCTCCTGCTCCTATAGTCCATGCCGCTACTGCATCAATTCCATTTTGAATTGGTGGCCAAATGTATCCAAATATAAGTGCTAATACTATGCATACAAAGGATGTAATTATCGGTACAAATCTTCTTCCTCCAAAAAAACCAAGCCAGTCTGGAAGTTTAATATCATGATATTTATTATACAAGCTCCCTGCAATAACACCTGCTATAATTCCTGCTAAAACACCCATGTTTATATCTTCATTAATAGCCCCTGTTCCTTCAGTTATAACGAAATATCCCACAGCCCCTGCAAGACCAGCTGCACCAGCATTATCAAAAGACAATCCTACTGCTACACCAATTGCAAATAGTAATGGTAATTGTTCAATAATAGCATCTCCAGCTGCCGATATAAATGGAACATTTAATAAATCATCTTGACCTAAACGTAACAATAATCCTGCAACTGGAAGTACTGCTACGGGTAGCATTAAAGCCTTTCCTAGCTTTTGAAGCTTACCTAAAATATTTTTCACTTTTACAACCTCCTATTTTTTTATTTTATATATAATAAAAGGCATAAGCTATTTTTATACAGCTTGTAAACTGTATTAAAAAGCTTATGCCTGATATCACTCAGTAACACGCCTTGATATAAAATTTGAAGTTTCTTTAATTCTTTCTATGTGCAACGCCATATACCCTAATTCATCATCTTTTACATCAATATCTTTATTTTCTTCTATATGTTTTCCAATCTTAGTAGCTATAGTGTAAGAATCATCGAATTGTACTTTTATCGCTTCTAATAAGGGATTTTTAATATATTTTTTCTCTTCCAATCTATTTAATGTCAGTCTTAAATGATTTATTAACCTATTATAATCCAAACTATTATTATCTATTATTATTCCAGATTCTTTCTCTATAATACTAATTAATTCCTTTAAAAACCTAAAATCTTTTACTGTTTCCGATACTTCCCTATTCTCCCTAGCGGAATGAATATGAAGGGCAATGAACCCTATCTCTGATTCTGATATTGAAATTCCTAATCGTTCTTTAATCATCCCCGCTGCTTTTTCTCCTATTTTATATTCTTCAGGATACAAAACTTTTATTTCGTATAAAAAAGGATTGCTAATTTCTAAACCCATTTTTAATCTGTCCATAGTAAATCCTATGTGATCTGTTAGTGCAATATGAATATGAGAGTTCAACGTACCAAATTTACTTTCCGCCATAGCTATTATTTCTTCACTTACTCCTATAACTTTACTGTTTAACTGATTCATAAGCCTATAATAGTCTTTCTTCGTAGATTCATCAAAAGCTACAAAAGATTTCTCAATTTCCTCTTCCTCTAAAACAATTTCCTTATTCTCTTTTTTTCCAAAGCCTATACCTTTTCCTACTAATACTAACTCCTCATTAGTTTTTTTATCCACAACTAGAATAACGTTATTATTTAAAGCTTTAGATACGGTGAATTTTTTTTTACCATCCATTACATCACCTCCAAGCTAAAAGGCTGACGATAAAAAAGCATAAAACTAATATGTGAACACAAGACAACATATAGGTTTATGCCTGCAATCAGTAACACACCCTAAATATATCAATTATTATATACTGTATATCTATAGGTTATATTATAGCTCATTTATTGACAATTGTCAATTAGGCTATTCTTTAACCCTTTATCATACCCAATTAAAAGCCACTACCATATCTATTTACCACACTTTCTGCTAATACGTCCATAGGGTCTATTAAAGGTTTACTAATATTATTAGGTTTCAGTACTAATGTAATTTCCGTACATCCACCTATTATTAGCTCTGCGCCTTTATCCATTAATTCCTCAGTAGCTTCTACTAGCAAATTTAAATTCTTTTCTCCTGTATTCCCTTTTTTAATGCCAGATTTTCCATATATAGCTTCCATTACCTTTTTAGATTGAGTACATTTATCAGGGTAGATAACATTAAAATCTGTAAGATATTTATTAAATAAATCTACCCTAACGGTTCCCGTCGTGGCTAATATACCTATATTTTTAATATTAGGGTAATTATTTTTTAAATGTAAATTTAATTCTTCTAATGCATTTATAATTTTAAAGGGTACCTGACTTTGTATCTCATCATAGAAATAATGAGCTGTTATACAGGATATACATCCTATATCAACACCTGCATTATCTAAATTATTTGCAGCATCTACTATAGCATTTACAGGACTTTCCCCTTTTCCTAATATAGCTTTAGTTCTATCTGGTATTTTAGGGTTACTGTCAATTACAACTCTAAAATGTTCTTGCTCTTCTTTTACCTCAGTAGCTTTAATTATTTTCATAAATAAATTAGCTGTCGCTTCAGGTCCCATACCGCCAATTATTCCTATAACTTTGTTATTCATATTTGTCCCCCTATAACTTAAAACTTAAGCGATTCCTACTACTCTATCTACTAATGGTTTAAATAGTTTATCTTTATTTAAACTAGGTCTTAATTCATAAAGACTTTCTAAAATTATCTGAGCCCCATAATCCATTCCTTGACAACCTGCAAGTAATATAACATCACCTTTAGACATAATAAATTGGGCATATCCTATAGCATCAGGAAGCTCATCATATAAATGTACAGTAACATTTTCCCTGTCCATTACCTCTTTAAAAACTATTAGTTCTTCATCTAATACTTTATCCTTATCTGTAACATGGGAAACACTCTTAGTTGCAATTATTTCATTTTTACCTAGCTTATTAAGCCATTTAGCAATAGTTTCTGCATTTTCTCGATTTGTAGTTACACCACGACTTCCCCTAATTGCATATATTAAGTGAAAATCATTATAATCCATTAAACTTAAAGTTTTCATTGTTACATTTATATTTCCAACATTCGCAAAATGGTCATCTATAATCTTAAAATCATTGTCATAAATGAATTGAAAACGACGTTCCACACCACTAAAAGATCTAAATGCGTCTTGAATAGTATTTATAGGAATTTCACACAGAAGCCCTATAGCAATAGCTACTAAAGAGTTATAAACTGAATGATACCCCGGTACTGATAACTTTATCTTAAAGTCTTGGGAATCATAGGTGGTTTTTCCTATTTTTAATTTCTTATTAAGTTCTACTGTAAATTTAGCCCTACCGTTTGATAAATCCAAATCATTAATAGATAAAATACCAGACTTATTTTTTATTCCATAGGTTAGAACATTAGCCTCAGTTTTATTTATTAATGATGAAGAATATGGACAATCTAGGTTTAGAACAGCCCATCCATCTTTTTTCATATTCTTTATTAAAGTAGATTTTATATTAAAGTATTCTTCAAAAGAACCATGTAGGTCTATATGTTCTCTACTTATATTATTTAATGCTACAATATCATAATCTACATTAGCCACTCTTTTTAATTCTAACGCTGATGAAGAAACCTCCATTGTAATATGGGAAAGTTCTTCTTTTTTCATATTATAAAATAATTGTTGAAGATCTAAAGATTCTGGTGTGGTTAAAATAGATGGTCTTATATAATCACCATATTTAACTACAACAGTTCCTATAAGTCCAGTCTTTAGCCCATATTCCTCTAAAATATTATTTACCATAAAAGATGTAGATGTCTTTCCATTGGTTCCAGTTATCCCTATTATTTTCATGTTTCTTGATGGTTCTCCATAAAAAGCATTACCTAAAGCTGATAAAGCTTCTCTGGAGTCTTTTACTCTATATTGTGGAATATTCCATCTGTTATCAAACTTTTCAACAATTATTCCTTTTGCACCATTTTCTATAGCCTGAAATATATACTTATGTCCATCTGTTTCATAGCCCTTTATACATACAAACAAGTCCCCAAGTTTCACTTTCCTTGAATCATAGGCAATGCCTTTTATATCCACATCCTTTTCCTTAAAAGATTCAAGTATTTGTATAGATTCAAGTAATTTAGAAAGTTTCATCTCTTGTACTTCCTCCCCGTAATAATAATGTTTTTATAGTACTAGCTATTAAAAATTTTCCTAAATACTCGTTTTACTTTCTGACCAAAAAAAGCAAGTCCAGGCATAGGATCTTTCATATCCCAAATTGCATATACTTTTGGTCTATTAAATGTTTTTAAAATATCTCTGCCTTTTAATTGTTTAGTTTTTTTATAATTTCTAATTGCTAAAATATCTTCATATGCATACCAGAACGCTATATTTGTATCTTCTTCTATAGCATAAGGTTCCGGTAATTTATCTGTAAGCTCACTATAAGCTAAATAAGGCATGTTTATTCCTGCCTTAAGGAGCATACTATTTAAGTTCGTAGTTCTAGCATTTATTTCTATTAAATAGAACTTTCCAGTTTCAGCATCTTTTTTAAATTCTATTTCTGCAAAGCCTTTAAATCCAATGTTCTCTAAAAACTCACTTCCTATTTCATATAATTCTGGTAGATTCTTTTGGATAGTATATACAGAAGCCCCATAATTTATAGGAAATTGTCGTAGCTTTTGACATGTCATCCAATGGGTAACTTTTGCATCTTGATTTAAATAAGCATCAAAAGTATACATATGATCATCAAATCCTGGAATAATTCTTTGGATTATTACTTCTAAATTAGCATCCCTAGATTGTTTTATTGCATCTTCTAACTCCTCCATATTATAGACCTTAAACAATTTCTTTCTAAAATGAGATACAAAGGCAGGTGAATCTGTAGGCTTTACTAAACACGGAAATTTAATAATAGATTCTACCTTTTCTTTATAATCTTCATCATCTATGTAAATAGTTTCTGGCATCAGAATATTATGTTCTTTAGCTAAAGAATAAAGGGTGTTTTTATTTATAACTTTTGTAAATAAACCTTGTTCTGTTTGATTAATTAAATAATATTCTTGTAGTATTGGCAGATATTTGTCAATAAATTCTGCATACCCATCAGCGGAAGGATATAGAACAGGAGGTTTTTCTTGCTTTTTCCCATAATCAATTAAAAATTCTAAAAGTCCTTCTGGATCCTCTTTACAATCTGGTCCAATTAATTTTTCTGATAAATATTTAGAATAAAATCCATAGGTACCTTTTTTAGAATAATCTACTGCCACAACAGGTATGTTATGGATACCTAAACATCGTATTATACTCAGACCAATATAATAATTTGCCCCTAAAACTACAGCTTTGTTTTTCATTTGCAATTCCACTCCATTAAATATACATTTTTTTCTTTTCTAATTTTTTATAT
>DATGTQ010000117.1 GCA_035301805.1 Tissierellales bacterium | reverse complement strand
ATACCAGAAGATGGAGATTTGAAGGGTTATATGTTTGTAACCTCAGGTCTTGGGGGAATGAGTGGTGCTCAAGGTAAGGCTATAGAAATAGCTAATGGAGTTGGAATAATAGCGGAAGTAGATTATTCTAGAATAAAAACTAGATTAGATCAAGGTTGGGTAGATATAGCTATAGATGATTTAGGGGAAGTCTTTAAAGTTGCTAAAGAACATATAGAAAACAAAGAGTCAATAGCTATTGCTTACCATGGTAATATTGTAGATTTACTTGAATATGCAGTAGAAAATAATATAAAAATAGATTTATTATCAGATCAAACCTCTTGTCATGCTGCTTATGATGGTGGATATTGCCCACAAGGATTAACTTTTAAAGAAAGAACTGAAATGTTAAATAACGATAAAGAAAAATTTACAAAGCTTGTTGACAAATCTTTAAAACATCATTTTGAGCTAATTAAAAGGTTAGTACATAAAGGAACTTATTTCTTTGATTATGGCAATAGTTTTATGAAAGCAGTATTTGATGCCGGAGCAAAAGAAATAGCTAAAAATGGTATTGACGAAAGTGAAGGATTTATTTTCCCATCTTATGTAGAAGACATTATGGGACCTATGTTATTTGACTATGGCTATGGACCATTTAGATGGGTTTGTCTAAGTGGAAAACACGAAGATTTAATCAAAACAGACAAAGCAGCAATGGAATGTATAGATCCTAATAGAAAAGGACAAGACAGAGATAATTATATCTGGATAAGAGACGCAGAAGCTCATGATTTAGTTGTGGGAACTGAAGCTAGAATATTATATCAAGATGCTTTAGGAAGAATGAATATAGCCCTTAAGTTTAATGAAATGGTAAGGAAGGGTGAAATTGGTCCTGTAATGCTAGGAAGAGATCACCATGATACAGGAGGTACTGATTCACCATTTAGGGAAACTGCAAATATTAAAGATGGAAGCAATGTAATGGCAGATATGGCAACCCATTGTTTTGCAGGAAATGCTGCTAGAGGTATGAGCTTAATAGCTCTTCATAATGGTGGAGGAGTAGGAATAGGAAAGTCTATAAATGGTGGATTTGGATTAGTACTAGATGGTAGTGAAAGAGTAGATAATATTATAAAAAGTGCTATGCCTTGGGATGTTATGGGAGGAGTAGCAAGAAGGGCTTGGGCAAGAAATGAAAATTCAATAAATACTTGTATTGAGTATAATGAAAAACATAAAGACACAGATCATATAACTATACCTTATGTAGCTAAAGACATATTAGTTAAAGAATTAGTAGAAAAGGCTATAAAGAAAAATTAATAAATATAAGGGGGAAAATAAATTAATGGCTAGGATTATACAATGTGTTCCAAATTTTAGTGAGGGAAGAGATAAAGATATAATTGAAAAGATAGTAGAAGAAGTAAGAAAAATGGAAGAAGTAAAATTATTAGATTATTCTCCAGATAAAGATCATAATCGCTGTGTAGTAACCTTTATAGGTGAACCTGAAAAAGTTATAGAAGCGGCTTTCAATGCCTGTAAAGTTGCGGCAGAATTAATTGATATGTCTAAACATAGTGGAGAACATCCAAGAATGGGTGCTACAGATGTTATACCTCTTATTCCAATTTCTGATGTAACTATGGAAGAGTGTATAGGGTATTCAGAGGAGTTGGGAAAAAGAATGGGAGAAGAATTAGATATACCAGTTTTTCTATATGAAAAGTCAGCATCTGAACCTTATAGAGAAAATTTAGCGGAAGTTAGAAGAGGACAATATGAGGGAATGGCAGAAAAATTAAAAGATGAAAAATGGAGTCCTGATTTTGGGCCCAATAAATTAAATATAAAAGCAGGGGTAACGGCAGTAGGTGCTAGAATGCCATTAGTAGCTTTTAATGTAAACTTAGATACAGATAATTTAGATATTGCTAAAAGGATAGCAAAAGGTGTTAGAGGCAGTAGTGGTGGATACAGATATTGTAAAGGATTAGGTATAGAAATTAAAGAAAGAAATATAGTACAAGTGTCTATGAATATGGTAGACTATACTAAAACTCCTTTATATAGAGTATTTGACACTATAGAAAGAGAAGCTAATAGATATGGTGTAAATGTTATAGGCAGTGAAATAATAGGATTACTACCTATGAATGCCCTTGTTGATGTTGCCGATTATTATTTAAAAATAGAAGATTTTGATTATAGTCAAATACTTGAGAATAGGATGTTTGAATAGGAGGATTAAATGAAAGCAACTTTAGTTATAGAAAATATCTCTAATTTAATAACGTTAAAAGGTGAAAATAGGCCTAGAGTTAAGGAAGAAATGGGAGAAATAGGGGTTGTTAAAAACGGTGTAGTAGCAGTAAATGGTGATGAAATTATATATGTAGGAGAAAATAATTTACCAGAAGATATAGAAATAACTAATGACACAGTAGTACTTGATGGAAAAGGTAAGACAGTAACTCCGGGGCTTATTGATTCTCATACTCACCTTGTCCATGGTGGATCAAGGGAAAATGAACTTGCTATGAAGTTAAAGGGAATGGAATATTTAGATATACTAAATACAGGTGGAGGTATTCATAGTACAGTTAAGGCTACAAAAGAAGCTTCTTTTGATGAATTGTATGAAAAAGCAAAGAAAAGCTTAGATACAATGCTTAATTTTGGGGTTACAACAGTAGAAGCTAAAAGCGGTTATGGAATAGATGATTTTCATACAGAATTAAAACAATTGGAAGTTGCAAAAGGATTAAACCAGGATCACCCTGTAGATATAGTATCTACTTTCATGGGTGCCCATGCAATCCCAGAGCAATATGAAGATAATCCTGATAAATTTGTAGATATAATTATAAATGAAATGATACCAGAGGTAGAGAAAAAAGGTTTAGCTAAATTTTGTGATGTATTTTGCGAAGAGGGAGTTTTTACATTAGAACAATCTAAAAAAATTCTTTTGGCTGGAAGAGAACATGGAATGGAACCTAGAATACATGCAGATGAAATTAAACCATTAGGAGGGGCTGAATTATCAGCTGAAATTGGTTGTATAACAGCTGATCATTTAGTAGCAGCTAGTGAAAAGGGTATGGAGAGAATGGCAGAAGAAAAAGTTATAGCCAATCTTTTACCCGGGACCTCTTTTAATTTACAAACTGGAAAATATGCTAAAGCTAGAAAAATGATTGATATGGGATTACCGGTGTCTTTATCAACAGATTATAATCCGGGAAGTTGTCCAACAGAAAATATTCAGCTTATAATGAGTTTTGCTTCACTTATTATGAGGATGACTCCCGAAGAAGTTATAACTGCAGTGACTATTAATGGAGCTTGTAGCTTAGGAGTAGAAGATGAAGTAGGTAGTATTGTAAAAGGTAAAAAAGCAGATATGGTAATATTCGATTCTCCAAATTTAAATTATATAATATATCACTTCGGTATAAATCATGCCGAAAAGGCAATAAAAAATGGAGTAGTTCATACGGTTAAGTATTAAATTAAATATAAAATAAAGGGACTTCCTTTAACTGCTAAAGGAAGTCCCTCTATATTTAATCCTGCCGTTGGACCTAATGTGCTGTCTGCGGTGGGAGAACTTGTACCTCCTAGAGCCTCAGCTGTACCAACTAAAGCAATAGTTGCAGCTGGACTAAATCCTAGAGTTGAACATAAAGGTACATATATAGCTGCTATAATAGGTATAGCGCCAAAAGAGGTTCCTATACCCATAGTTATTATGAGACCAATTAATAGCATAAGTGAAAGCTGCAATTAATTTGCTTCCATATATAATGCTAGGGGCACTTTCTACTAATTACCCAACTTCTCTTGTTTCCCTTATAACTTCTCCATAACTAGAAGCAACTAACATAACAAAAGCAATAAACCCCATTATAAAGCATTATTATAAATGCTCATATAGTGCTTATTACTAGGATATTAATTTAAATAAATATTCTATAGCTTTTCAGAAGATTCGTATTATGAGCATTTATTTAATGTTACTAAGATGTGATATTCTTGTTAATTTTTATTCTATAATTAACAAATATTCAAATTTTGCTTTAAAAATTAGGCTTTTTATAATAGAAAATTTAATTATATATATAGAATTAAATTTTCTAGAAACATATAGGACTTTTAAACTAGAAAAAAGTAATAATATAAGTTAAACTATATTATAGTAGAATTATGTATATAAATATATAAAAATATAAGAAAAGGGGAGAATTTGTATATTTAAAATAAAACATGCTATCTTTAAGCTAGAAGATGAGAAATATTTTATAGATATAATACATGAAAAAAAACCAATCTTATGAAAAATTAGTGAGATAAGTTGCAAGAAAAAGAAGGGATCTAAAATATAGAGTTTTAGGAATTGCTTAGAGGTGTTGTATAGTGAAAGTTGCTCATGAAAATATTAAAAAGGTCAATGAAATCGTTAGTGGTACAGTAGAAACTATTGGTAATAGTAGAAAAGAATTATTGGATATAGTAGGGTATGCTAGAAAAGAGTATCAAGATATAAAAAAGGAATTAGAAGAAGTAAAGGAAAAAATAAGAGAAGTAGTTAAGGAAGTAGATTTTTTAGAAGTTGAAGAGAGGAAAAGTAGACATAACTTATCGAGGGGTAGTAAAGACTTTAAGTTACATACTGAAAATGATATAAGAGAAGCCTATGAAATGGCTAATGATTTGAGGACTAGGTTAGTTCTTAAAAGAGAAGAAAGGAACATTTTAATTGAGAAGGGGGAAAACCTGGAGGTTAGACTTAAAGAATCTTTTGCTGTATTGAAAAAAGCAGAAAATATTACTAAACAGGTTAGTGTAGCTACTGGATACTTGAAAGGTAATTTAGACAATATTTTAGTTAGTGCCGATGACTTATGTAAAAAACAATACTTAGGCATAAAAATTATAGAGGCACAGGAAGAAGAAAAGTATAGATTAGCAAGAGATATCCATGATGGGCCTGCTCAGTCTTTAGCAAGTATAGTTATTAAAGCAGAATTATTAGAAAAATTAATGGAGAATGAACCCTTAAAGGCCAAGGAAGAGTTGAAAAGTTTAAAAATAGTGGTGAAAGATACTTTAAAAGAAGTTAGAAAGGTAATATGTGATTTGCGTCCTATGTCTTTAGATTATTTAGGATTAAAGGCTACTATAGAGAGGCATGTTTATAACTTTAAAGAAGACACAGGGATAGATGTAAAGTTGAAGGTTATAGGAAAAATTGATAATCTAGATTCAGCTATCGAAATAGCAGTGTTTAGAATAATCCAGGAAGCTTTAAGCAATGTGTACAAGCATTCTAAAGCAAGTAAAGTGCATTTAGTTATAGAGAACACTACAGAAAAAATTAGTGTGACTATATCTGATAATGGAATGGGATTTGATACTACAAAAAGGATGGAGACTGAAGGAATAACTACTGGTGGATATGGAATTGCAAGTATGGAAGAAAGAGTTGGGTTACTAGGTGGAGAAATAACAATACGGTCATTTCCAGGTAGCGGGACTAGAATATCTTTATACATACCGTTGAATGAGGGGGAAATTTAATATGAGCAGTAAAAACATTACAGTAATAATAGTAGATGATCATGCTCTAATGAGAGAAGGCCTTATGAAAATATTAGAAATGGATGATAATATAGATGTAATTGGTGAAGCGAGTAATGGGAAAGAAGGAATGGAAAAAATTTTGGAATATAAACCAGATATAGTTCTCCTAGATATTAATATGCCTAAAATGAATGGAGTTGAAGTTTTGAGAAGGGCAAAAGATCTTGGTTTAGAATCAAAAATAATAATGTTAACTATACATGATGATAGAGAATATTTACAAGAAACCATAAGAATAGGAGCAAACGGCTATGTTTTAAAAGATTCAGATGTAGATAGTTTAATAAAAGCAATTAAAGATGTATCTAAAGGGAAAACTTACATACAACCTAGTATAGCTATTTTACTTATAGATGAAATGAATGAAGAAGATAATGAAGTAGCTATGAAAATAGAATCTCTTACAAAAAGGGAATATGAGATATTGATTGTAATTGCAGAAGGGTTAAATAATAGGGAAATAGCTGAAAGATTATTTATTAGCGAAAAAACAGTAAAAAACCATGTATCAAATATATTTAGAAAGTTAGAAGTAAACGATAGAATACAAGCTGCTATATTCGCTTTTAAAAATAATATTAAAAAGATATAATATATAAAATAATTTAGTTGGAGGTTATGTAATGACAAAAAAATTACAAGAAAAGTTAACTTTAAGCTCAAAAAATGTTTGGGAAGAAATTAATGAAAAGGAAAGAGAAGGTTTATTTAAATTAAATGAGGACTATAAAAATTTTTTAGACAATAGTAAGACTGAAAGAAAAGCTACCCAGGAAATTATTAGAAGAGCTGAGGCAAAAGGTTTTATTTCTCTCGATGAAATACTAGAAAAAAACATTGATTTAAAGACAGGACTAAAGATATATGCGACTAATAAAGATAAAGGTGTAGTATTATTGGTATTAGGAAAGGAGGAAATTACAGAAGGTCTAAATATTATCGGTTCTCATATTGACTCTCCTAGACTAGATTTAAATCAAAATCCGTTATATGAGGACTCAGATTTAGCTTTATTTAAAACTCATTACTATGGTGGAATAAAAAAATATCAATGGGTTTCATTACCATTAGAATTACATGGAGTGATTATAATGGAAAATGGAGAAAAAATTAATGTATCCATTGGAGATGAAGAAGATGAACCAGTATTTTTCATTTCAGATTTGCTTATTCATTTAGCCAAAGATCAAATGGATAAAAAGCTTTCTGAAGGAATTGAAGGGGAAGGACTAAATATTATTGTAGGAAGTATTCCTTATAAAGATAATGAAATATCAGAAAAAGTTAAATTAAATATTTTAAATATCCTAAATAAAAAGTACGGAATAAAGGAAGAAGATTTTATAACGGCAGAAATTCAAGCGGTACCTGCTGGGAAATCTAGAGATTTAGGATTAGACAAAAGTATGGTAATGGGATATGGTCATGATGATAGGGTTTGTGCTTATACATCTTTAAAGGCAATATTAGAAGTAGAGAATCCTAGAAGAACATCAGTAGCATTATTTATGGATAAAGAGGAAATAGGAAGTGTAGGAAATACGGGTATGGAGTCAAATTTCTTTGAAAATGTTATAGTAGATTTAGTATCTATGAAATCAGAATCAAGTTTTTCAAAGATAAGAAAAATATTTACAAATTCTATGGCTCTATCAGCAGATGTGGCTGCTGGCTATGATCCTAATTATCCAGAGGTGTTAGAAAAAAGGAATGCGGCATCTTTAGGGCATGGAATTACAATAGTAAAATATACTGGCTCTAGGGGCAAAGGTGGTTGTAATGATGCAAACCCGGAATTTTTAGCGTATATTAGAAAAGTATTTAATGAGAAAAATATAATTTGGCAGACAGGCGAATTAGGAAAAGTTGATCAAGGCGGTGGAGGAACTATTGCCTATATCTTAGCAAACCATAGTATAGAAGTAGTAGATTGTGGAATTCCTGTTTTAGGAATGCATTCACCTTATGAAGTAGTAAGTAAGGCAGATGTTTATATGACCTATAAAGGTTATAAGGCTTTCTATCTTGCCTAAAAAGTTGAAATAAAAAACCAAACCTTTTAAAAGGTTTGGTTTTTTATGTAATCTAGCATAAAAACTTTAAAGGTCTCGCTTAATGGAGGAAGTTGTCTATTATTGTGATAAACGAAATAAAATTTACGAGTTAAATCAAAATCTTTTATATAAAAGACTTTATATTTATTCAGTGCGATATCATCTAGAACAGATTTTTTTGATAAAAAGCTAAGTCCTACGTCCAAAGCTACTAAATTTTTAATAGTCTCTGTATCTTCTATTATAGATATAATGTTTAGTTCATTTAAATTTATATTTTTATTGTGCAGTTTCCTTTCAATAAGTTTCCTAGTTCCAGATCCTGATTCCCTAAAGATTAATTTTTCTTTAAGTAATACTTCTTTTTCTAAAAAGGAGTAATTATTTTGATTAAATCTAGGTTTATTTGGTGTAATTAAAACTAAAGTATCTTCCATTAGTTCAATATAACTTAAATGTTTAGAAGAATGTTTAGCACCAATTATTCCGAAATCATATTCGCCACTTATTATACTTTCAGCAACTTCCTTTGAATCTTTATCAGTTAATGAAAATGTAACCTCAGGATATTTAACAGTAAAGTTTTTCAATATTTTAGGTAATACATACTTTCTGGGAACAGAACTAGAGCATAGTTCTAAATGCCCTTGTATCTTGCCTTTATAATCAGCTAAATCAAATTTTGCCATTTCACAGGCATTAATAATATTTAACGCATATTTATAGAGTATAGAACCAGCTTTAGTAAGAGAAATATTTTTACTCGACCTATTAATAAGTATAGTTCCTAATTCCTTTTCTAAATTTTGTATATGATTAGTGACAGTTGGTTGGGTAATAAAAAGTTTTTGTGCAGCTTTAGAAAAACTTTTTAGTTTAGCTACAGTAACAAATGTTTCTAGTTGTCTTAAGTCCATTTAATCACCACTTTCATCAATCATTATAAAAAAATATGTTTAACTATTGACTTAAAGGCTAATAATATTATATAGTAATAATCAATATATATATAGTTTTTGTTCTTATTGAAAAGTCTCTATTATATAATATCAAAGAAATGGACTTTATGGCTATAACAAAATGGCTATAACAAAAGAAAGTAAAAAAAGTAATAAAAACTATTGACAAAATGAAAAAAACTTGGTATATTGTAATAGTTGCTGAAACACAAGGAAACAATTTAAAAAAATGGCAGCAAAGAAATAAAAAATAAAAAAGAAAAACACTTGACAAACAATTTTGAAAGTGTTATACTGAACAAGTCAGCTCAAAAAATAGCTGATGTGAACCTAGAAAATTAAACAGTGTGAAGTACTTTGAGAAGTAAGTTATAGTATTAAGCAAGTAAAGAGCTAGGAAACTTTCTAATGAGAGTTTGATCCTGGCTCAGGACGAACGCTGGCGGCGTGCCTAACACATGCAAG
>DATGTQ010000116.1 GCA_035301805.1 Tissierellales bacterium | reverse complement strand
ATTTCTCCATCCCAAACCCTAGTTTTACCTAATAGTCTTTTATCCAATAAGGCTCCTACTGGACAAACAGTTACACATCTATTGCAAGATACACATATTGATTCATCAAAAGAAAAATCTGCATCTAAAACTATTCTTGTATCAAACCCTCTTTCTGCAAAAGACAATACTTTTCTATCACTAACTTGGTCACAAGTTCTTACACATTTACCACAAAGAATACATTTACTATCATCTTTCAAAATATATGGACTGGAGGTATCTACAAAATCTGGTCTTTTAGCCCCACTATGTTCCCTAAATTTCACATCATATCTGTAAGCATATTTCTGTAATAAACATTCCCCAGCCTTCTGACAGGTTAAACAATCATTAGGATGATTATCTAAAAGAAGTTGTAAAATATCCTTCCTTACATTTACAACCTTCTCTGATTCAGTATGGATAACTATTCCTTCTTCTACTTTTGTAGAACAAGCAGTAACTAGCTTATTCCAACCTTCTACTTCTACTAGACATAATCTACAGGCAGCAACTATTTCTAAATTAGGATCATAACATAAAGCTGGTATTTCTATTCCTATTTCCTCCGCCGCCATAATAATTGTATAATTCTCAGGTACTGTTAATTTTTGACCATCTATAGTAAGAGTTATATTTCTCATTTTTCCCCTCCTTATCCTATTTCTTTATTACTGCACCTACAGGACAATCTTCAATACAAGTTCCACATTTTATACAAGCTTCTGTATCTATTACATGTCTTTCTTTCACTTTACCAGATATACATGAAACTGGACAATTTCTAGCACATTTTGTACATCCAATACAATCTTCTGTTATAAAATATTCTAATAATTCTTGACAAGTTCCTGCAGGACAACTTTTATCTTTTACATGGGCCTCATATTCATTTCTAAAATATTTCAATGTAGATACAACTGGATTAGCTGCAGTTTGACCTAAACCACAAAGAGATGAAACAGTAATTGTTTCTGATAAACTTTCTAATTTTTCTATATCTTTAAGAGTTCCCTCTCCTTCAGTTATTCTATCTAAAGCTTCTAACATTCTTTTAGTACCTTCCCTACAAGGAACACATTTTCCACAGGATTCTTCTACAGTAAAATCTAAAAAGAATCTAGCTATATCTACCATACAGTTGTCTTCATCCATTACAACCATGCCACCAGAGCCCATTATAGAACCAAGTTCTCCTAATGATTCAAAATCTACTGGTGTATCTAAATATTCTGTTGGTATACAACCTCCTGAAGGTCCACCTGTTTGAATTGCTTTAAACTCTTTTCCTCCTGGTATTCCTCCACCTATATCAAATATTATATTTCTTAAAGTAACTCCCATTGGTATTTCAATTAAACCAGTATGTCTTACTTTTCCACCTAAAGCAAATACTTTTGTTCCTGGTGAATCTTTTGTTCCTATGCTTCTAAACCAATCTATGCCCTTTTGAAAAATTACCGGTATATTTGCAAAGGTTTCCACATTGTTTATTATAGTAGGTTTTCCCCATAGCCCCTTATGAGCTGTTCTATATATCTTTGTTCTGGGCATTCCTCTTTTACCTTCTATAGATTCCATAAGTGCAGTACCTTCACCACATACAAATGCTCCTGCTCCTAATCTTAATTCTATATCAAAGTTAAAATTTGTCCCTAAAATATTTTTTCCTAATAAACCGTATTCCTTTGCTTGCTCTATAGCTATTTCTAGCCTTTTTACGGCTATAGGATATTCTGCCCTTACATATATATAACCTTGATCAGAGCCAATTGCATATCCATTAATGGCCATAGCTTCCAATATAGAGTGAGGGTCTCCTTCCAGAATACTTCTATCCATAAAAGCACCAGGATCCCCTTCATCTGCATTACATATTATGTATTTCTTATCTGCTGGATAATTATAAGCTGTCTCCCACTTTCGACCCGTAGGAAAACCTGCTCCTCCTCTACCTCTTAAGTTTGAGTCCTTCATAAAATCAATAACTTCTTTTTGTGTCATTTCTGTTATAGACTTTGCCAAGGCTTGATAACCTTCCATAGCAATATACTCTTCTATATCCTCGGGGTTTATAATTCCACAATTCCTTAAAGCAACTCTCTTTTGCTTTTTATAAAAGTTAACTTCCTGAACAGGTACTACTTTCTCGTCTTTGTAGGCTTCTTCAAACAATAATCTTTTTACAACTTCACCTTTAACAAAATGTTTTTCTACAATTTCATCAACATCTTCTAACTTTACATGACTATAAAATATACCTTCCGGATATATAACAATATTAGGACCCGCTTCACATAGCCCGAAACAACCTGTAAGGACAACTTTAACCTTATCCTCTAAACCTTTCTCTTTAACCTTTTCCTTTAATAATATTCTAATTTTATCTCCTTTTGAAGAATGGCAACCAGTTCCACCACAAACCATAACATGTATTGGATGAGTCTTTTTTATCCCTTTCTCTATTGAAAAATCTTCTTTTCTAAGTTTAATTTGACATAATTTTTTTTCTCTTATTTTATTTAAGTCTTTAATTGTTATCATATATATTCACCTCCAAATTATCTATATTTATTTAGTATCTCTTCAACTTCACCTTTTTTTAATTTTCCGTAAACATCATCATTAATTACCATTACAGGTGCTAATCCACAAGCTCCTAAACAACGAGTATCTTCTATGGAAAATTTCCCATCTGGAGTGGTTTCTCCTACTTCTATACCAAGTATTTTTATAAGCTCGTCCAATATATCTTGAGCACCTTTTACATAACAAGCTGTACCTAAACATAAACTTATTTTATTTTCTCCCTTTGGCATTAGGGAAAATTGGGAATAAAAAGTGGCTACACCATATATCTCTGATAAAGGTATATTTAATTCCTCTGAGATTAATTCTTGTATTTCTATTGGTAAATACCCAAAAGAGTCCTGTACTGCATGAAGTGTAGACATTAAAATTCCCTTTTCATCTTTATTTTTTCTCATGTTATTCCTAAGTTCTTTTACCTTTTCCTCATTTGCATCCCAGTCAAATTCAAATACCATATAATCCCCCTTATTATGATAACAGTTTATAAAAAGACAGTATTAAATTAAAAATACTGTCTTTTTATTCCGGTGCATAACTATTATTTAATATATTTTATTTAAATTATTTAATACAATATTACTGTATTTTTCGACAATTGTCAATAATCCAAAATTAATAATCTTTTTTATCTATTAAATTTTCTTTCTAAAATAAAATTATTAAATAAATTATATATATAGCTAATAGTAAGCCTCCCAATTTTCTATCTATTTCATTTTTAAAAATCCCTTTAAAAACAAAAAGTAACATTACTAATAATGATATAGGCAGATCTAAAAAGACTGTTTGACGCTGAACTATAAGTCCATTGTCAGATACTAAAGAAGAAATCCCTAGGACTATAGTTAGATTTAAAATATTTGCACCTAAAATATTTCCAACAGACATACTATCCTCATCTTTCATTATTGCCGATATAGAGGTTACAAGTTCAGGTAAAGAAGTACCTATTGCTAAAAGAGTTAAACTAACTACTTGCTTAGGTATTTTAAGAATATAGGCAATTTTTACTCCAGTATCTACAAGTATATGAGCCCCTATTACTATAAACCATGATCCTATTATAAATTTAATTATATTTATAATATTTTCTCTCTTACTAAAGGTTTTTTTTACTTTTTTATTTTTATTAATATCATTTTCTTTTAATTCAATTATATTTAATCCTATAAATACTAAAAATAATAAAATAAGTATTAAACCTTCTTTATGAGTTACTACCCCATTTAGTGCAAAAAAGAAAAAAATAATTAGATAAGCTATCATCATAAAGCCTTTGATACCAAAAAATTTACTTTTTATTTTTATTGGTTTTATTAAAGCACATATTCCTAGTGCAAAAGCAATATTACATATAGTAGAGCCTATAGAATTACCAAGAGCCATATCTGAATATCCCTCATTACTAGCTACAGTAGATACAAAAAGTTCCGGTAACGTAGTAGCTATACTTACAACAGTTGCACCAACTATAGCAGAGGGTATTCCAGTTTTATAGGCAATCCATACTGCACCATCTACAAACAAATCCCCACCTTTTATTATTATACATAACCCTATTGCAAAAAACAAAAATGTTAATCCTGTTTCCATCTTTTCACCAGCCATCTCAATAGTATATTAATATATTTGTATTGCTTTAATGGCTTCAATATTACAAACTAATTTTAAAACAAATTACTTAATCCTAAAAAAATGAGAATTAAACCGGAAATCCAGGATAAATTTATTTTAGCTTTCGAAATTATTTTATTGCCTATATGAAAGCCTGAAGTAATAGCTAATATATTTATAAAAAAGAAGCTGATTAAAACTTCTTTTATATTTATGCTACCTAAGCTACTTCCAAATCCTACTGCAAGGGCATCTAAAGATAAAGCTATAGCTAAATATATTGATTCACTTAAATCAATATCTCCCGATTTATTTATATCTGCTTTTGTTCCATCAATTGCTATATCTATTATTATTTGTATGCTAGGAAATTCAAACTTTATTTTTTTATCTCTAGATTTCCCTTTTTTCAAAAAGCTTTCTAAAATACTATCTAAAAGGTAATATGAGCCTAGAATTACTAATATTATTAAGCTTATAATAGAAGCAGTATTTTCATGTAATACATTTTTTACAGTGCTACCAAAAAATATTGATACTGCTAGGAAAGTTGTACAGACTATATTTATAGCCAATAAAGACTTTTTAGGAAGTCTTATATTTTTTGTACCATAAGCTAGACCTATGGCAAAAGAATCTAAACTAATTGCTAAAACCATCAACAATGATTCTACCATTTTATCACTTCCTTAAATTATATGACTATAAATATAGTATTCATTTAAGATGAAAAGGGACACAAAAACCGACCCTAAGTCGGTTTACAACATAAAACTCCCTCTAAAACTATTCTAGCTTTTCCTCCTACTTTTACTATGAAATCATTGTTTTTCTCCCCAATTTCACAGTAAAGCACACTTGGTCTTCCTAAAACTTCTCCTTGTATAGCTTTTATTTCATTTGAATTTATTAATTTATTTTTCTTCAAAAAGTACATTAAAGCTCCATTGGAAGTGCCAGTTGCTGCTTCCTCATTAATTCCCACAAAAGGTGCAAAATTTCTTGCATATACTCTATCACTATTAGCATTTGGTAAATGAAAAACATGAATTCCTGTAATCTTTAACTTTTCAGATATCTTTGATACCTTCCTAAAATCTACCATTAAATTATCTAAAGTCTTTTTTTCTTTTAATGGAAGTATAAGATCTGGCACGCCAGTAGATATAATTTCTGGGTATACAAATTTCTCCCCTATTCCAATATCTTCTTCTTTTATATTTAATGCATATAATAATTCTGTTAAGTTGTCAATTCTACCTAAAGAATCAGGATTTTTTTGTTCCATAAAAACTTTATCTATATTACCATCAGTATAAAATAGTTCTACTGGCAATTCTCCTACTTTAGTTTTTTGAATAACTTTTTTTCTTCCATTTTCAATTGGTGAAATATAATTCATTTTACCTAATGTATAAAATGAGCCAATAGTTGCATGTCCACAAAGTTCTATTTCACAACATGGAGTAAAAAATCTAGTTTCAAATTTGTTTTTATCTATTGGAATAATAAATGCTGTTTCACATAAATTCATTTCATTAGCTATACGTTGCATATCCTTTTCATCCAATCCTTTTGCATAAGGTACTACTCCTGCTGAATTCCCTTGGAAAGTACTTTCTGTAAATACATCCACTTGATATATATTTACTTCCATTAAATCATCCACTCCCATTTCTTTTTATATAATTAAAATGTTTCACGTGAAACATTTTAATGTAAAAGCATTTCTAAAATTCTTTCCAAATCCTCATCCCCATAATATTCAATTTCAATTTTACCCTTTTCTCGTCCAGAGGATATAGATACCCTTGTCCCTAAAACATTCATTAAACTTTCTTCAATTTCTACAAGGAATGGATCTTCCTCTATATATACTTTTTCCTTTTTAACAGGTTTATTAGAATCCTTCACTAATTTTTCTGTATCTCTTACATTTAACTTATTCTTTACAATTCTTTCTGCAACCTTAATTTGATTTTCTTCATCTTCTATAGCTAATAAAGCTCTTCCATGTCCACTAGATAATTTGCCTTCAACTACATAATTTCTTACTTTATCCTCAAGGTTTAATAATCGAATAGTATTAGCTATATAAGATCTACTTTTACCTATAATTCTTGCCACTTCTTCTTGAGTATAGCCATAGTTTTTCATTAAATCATCAAAGGCTTTCGCTTCTTCTATAGAATTTAAATCTTCTCTTTGAATATTTTCTATTAATGCTAATTTCGTAGCCTCTACTTCTTCTACATCTTTTATTATGCAAGGTATTTTTTCCAAACCAGCATTTTTTGTTGCATGCCACCTTCTTTCTCCAGCCACTATTTCATACTCTTCGCCTTTCTTTCTAACTATGATTGGTTGAATAACTCCATAATCTTTGATAGAATGCTTTAGTTCTTCTAATGCTTGTTTATCAAATTCCTTTCTTGGTTGATTTTTATTAGGTTTTATTAGGGAAATATCAATGTTTACTATTGCATTTTTATCTACTTCATTACTTACCATTTCTTCCATAGGTTCTTCAGGAATTAATGCTGATAAACCTTTACCTAACCCTCTCTTTTTAGTAGCCATTATAATTCCTCCCTACTTAACTCTAAAAATTCCTTACCTAAATCCATATAAGCTTCTGCACCTTTTGATTTTGAGTCATAATCTATAACTGATAATCCATAACTTGGCGCCTCTGCTAATCTAACATTTCTAGGTATAATACTGGTATATACCTTGCCTTTAAAATATTTTTTTACCTCATCTACAACTTGTATAGAAAGATTAGTCCTTCCATCAAACATACTTAATATAACACCTTCTATTTCCAAATTAGGATTTAAACTTCTTTTTACCAAAGAGATTGTATCAACTAACTGACTAACACCTTCTAAAGCATAATACTCACACTGTATTGGTATAATTACACTTTTAGAGGCAACTAAAGCATTAATACTTAATAACCCTAAAGATGGAGGACAGTCAATGAAAATATAATCAAATTTACTATCTAATCTTAATAAAGCTTGTCTTAAAATAGTTTCTCTATTTTCTGCATTTGTTAATTCAATTTCAGCCCCAGCTAAATCTACATTAGCTGGAATAATAAATACATTTTCAGCACTAGTTTCTATAATTATATCATCTGGCTTTACTTGATTAATAAGCATATCATATATAGAAATATCTAGACTTTTCTTCTCTATTCCTAATCCACTAGTGGTATTTCCTTGTGGATCTCCATCAACTATTAAAATTTTCCCCCCTAGTTTTCCTAATGCCGAACTTAAATTAATAACTGAAGTTGTTTTACCTACTCCACCTTTTTGATTAAAAACTGATACAATATAAGACATTCTTTCAGCTCCTATAACAAATATATTGATTCTATTATATACTATATCTTAATATATAAAAAAATAAAATAGGATTTGCATAAAAAAAAGAGGCTCTTAAGCCTCAATACTAATCTATTTTTTATTTCCATCTTTCGGTATACGAACTACAACTTCAACAAAATCTCCTTTATCCTGTTCATCATAAGTAGCATTTAAACCACTTTTCTTTATTTCGGTATATGCATTTTTAATAGTATTTAAATATATTCTTAAATTTATTAACCCTTTTATATTTTGTTTCTTTTCTTCCTTCTCTTCATCCTTCATCATATCATCTAATATACCTTCTACCAACTTTTCAGTTCTTTTCACAGTCAAATCGTCTTGAATAATTTTTTCTAATACTTCACGTTTTAATTTATCATCAGGTATTCTTAAAAGTGCTCTTGCATGTCTTTCAGTTAAATTAGTACCTAAGATCATTCTTTTAACATCATCTGGTAGTTTCAAAATTCTAAGTTTATTTGCTATAGTAGATTGACTTTTTCCTAACTTTTCAGCCAGCTGACTTTGGGTGAAGCCATGATCTTTTATTAAATTACTATATCCTTCAGCTTCCTCAATAAAATTTAAATCTTCTCTTTGAAGATTTTCAATTAATGCTACCATAGCAGAATCTATGTCTCTATAATCAAGAATAATCACAGGTACCTCATTTAACTTGGCTAATTTCGATGCTCTAA
>DATGTQ010000115.1 GCA_035301805.1 Tissierellales bacterium | reverse complement strand
AGAAAAAAGGACATGATGTATTTTCAGTAGAATGGGACAAGCAACATAAAAATATAGATTTATATATTGATATTAAAAATTTAACTAAAGAAATGATAATAAGTAACTTTGGTAAACCTGATATTATATGGGCTAGTCCTGACTGTACTACTTATTCAATAGCAGGAATTTCACACCATAGAAAAAAAGAGGAAAATGGAAATTTATATCCAATTAGTGAAAAAGCAATAATTTCAGATAATGTAAATAATCATGTTTTGAAACTGATAGAAGAATTAAAACCTAAATATTTTTTTATAGAAAATCCTCGTGGTGGTTTAAGAAAAATGGAGTTTATGAAAGATATTCCAAGATATACAGTTACTTACTGTCAATATGGAGATAATAGAATGAAACCAACAGACATATGGACAAATTATGAAAAACCTAATTTTTTACCAATGTGTAAAAATGGAGATAAATGTCACGATTCAGCACCAAGAGGATCAAAAACAGGTACACAAGCATTAAGTTTAATTGATAGATCAAAAATACCTAATGAATTATGTAATTATATAGTTAATATTTGTGAAAAGGGGTTATAAAATGAAATATTTTTTAATGGAGTATGTGAAAAAGTAGTATCATCAATAGTTTATTTATTTGAGGTACTATATGAAAAATACATTATATTAAAGGAGGAAACAAAATAATGGATAATTTATTTCATAGTAAATTTATAATTAATGGATCAAATTATTCAAAATTTCCAGAAGAATATATTCATAAAAGAATAATTGAAGAATCATTTTATAATATTCTGGAACATGCAAAATATAAAATAAAAACTGAAAAAAATTATGAACCTATAACAGATACAATAGAATTTAAATCAACAATAGCTTTATTGTCTTATGATGAATATTTAAGATTTAAAAGAATGGAAAAATATCTAGATATGTTAGGGGTAATAGTAGAATGAAAAAATTAGATGATATGATCCAAACAGGTAAAGAAAGAAAAATAAACAAGCTATTTTTAGTTCAATGGGGAAAAGAAAGATCAATAGTATATACAGATGAAACTATCCTTATTATGGATAATCAGCATTTAATGAACTTAGACGAAAGGGGTTTAATACTATGAATGAAAATTATATCGACACTATACTAGATCCAGAAATTAAAAATCTACAAACAAAAAATGAACATATTTGTAACCAGATTCAAACATTTAATGATATGATTCATAACTACAAAATAGAATTAAAGGAAAATATGGAAAAATTAGACAAACTTCAATGGATAAAAGAAACAAACTAAATAGAAAAGAGATCTGATAAATTAATATCGGATCTCTTTTTCTACAATATATAGATTCATGGATAGAAATTATATACTAATTATAACATGTATATATCTTTTGTCAATTATCTACCATAATTGTTTAGAAATATTTGTAACTCTTTAACCATATTACTTGTTGTAGAAATAACCCCATCTTTTTTAGTACCGAAAAATTTCTGACTAGCTTTAATGGTTTTAGTACCCTCATATCCATCTACTTTTAACTTAGCACCGCCATATTTATTTAAGAACTCTTGCCATGCTTTAATAGCATTACTAGGTTTTGACAATACCCCATCTTGTTTAGTACCTAAGAACTGTTGCCATCTTTTTTTAGTTGCTGTACCTCTTTTTCCATCTACTTTTAATGTAACCACTTTTCGCCCACTTCCTTTATTTTTAGAATGTTTTTTAATATACTTAGTAGGGTCTACTGTGCTATTTTCTTGTTTAGCTGTCCAACCTAAACTAACACTAGCATTATTTCTAATTTCATAATGTAAATGAGATCCTGTAACTTTTCCTGTTGCACCCTGTCTACCTATGCTAGTATTAGTATTTACTACTTGTCCTACTTGTACAAGTACACTATTTAAATGAGCATAAACATGCGCTTTTCCGTATATATCTTTAATAACCACAACATTACCATAACCGCCTACACCTGTTCCACTTTTACCCAGTCCTGCATATATAACAGTACCACCCATAAATGCTTTAATAATAGCATTATGACTTTTAACTAGGTCAATTCCTGCATGAAACTTTCTAACTTTACTTATAGGGTGTATTCTCCACCCATAATTTGAAGTAACTCTATATCCAGAAAATACCATTTATTTATTTTCCCCTTTCATTTATACCATCTTTATACTTATCTTTATCAAAATATTTCATTATAAAATTAATGTTTACCCCTATCTGTTTAAAGTTTTCTACAATACTAATAGTTTCATAAATTATTAATAATCCTACACCAGTTTTTGTAACAAGACCATCAGTATTTAAATATAAATCTACCAATGTTAGAAATATAACTCCTAATAATTCACCAGTTTTACGTATTAAACCTTCAAATTTAATAGATGAATTAACCTTCCTATCTTTCATAGCACGTAATAAACCAGTAAGAATATCGAAAATAATCCATGCTAGTAAAAAGTAAAACATATTCCCTATAAAAATTTCAATATCTATACCGTACTTCAATTCTTTCAACATTATCTTTCACCCTTCATAAAATTTACTTAGCTGGATTAGGTAAATCTGTCTTATTATTTCCTGTTACTTTTAAATAAGGTCTAGGATTAATAGTATTATCAAAATTAAACGTACCATTTTTAGAAATTTCTATGTGTAAATGGATAGAATAACCACCTGGACTATTA
>DATGTQ010000114.1 GCA_035301805.1 Tissierellales bacterium | reverse complement strand
TCATCATAATTTGGTATTGATACTTATCACTTGTAAAAATTGATATAGTATACTCTAATATGCTTTTATCTTGAGTATATACTTTTCTATCAAATTTTAAAGCAAGTGAATTTAACTCTCTATTTAAAAGATTTGAGCTTTCCTTATTTAAAGTTATTGGTTCTATTGTTTGAATTGCTTTTTCTATTTTGTAATTATATTCTTTTCTAAATATCTTATATAAAGAATCATCTTCTTTTAAAACTTCTTTTAATCCAAAACACATTTTTTCTGGAATATATACAGTTTATAAGACAAAAGGTTCATTATCTATTATTCTAAGCCTTTTTATTTTATAAATAAGATCATATTCATTTTTTATCTCTAACTTCTCTCTTATAATTTTATTCTGAGTACCTATTTCAAATGCTAATATCTTATTTTTTATATTAATCTATACCAATATGGTAGTGTAGACTTTTTCTCACGTCAATTTATTTTATAAAGTTTCTATTTGAATTATATAATTTATTGGTATATAATTATTTTCTAATTCTACTAGGAAATTATAATTTTATTTAATTTATTAAAATAGCTCTATTTGTTATATCTCCTACATCTATTATTATGAAATATTTTACTTTATTTTTATTATATCTACTTTTAAATAGTTTGTATTCTTCAGTTTCAAATACAAATTTATATAACCTTTAAACGAATATCCATTGTATAAGTTATCTTAAAATCAAAATAGTAATATATACACCCCTACTTTTAAATTTGAATTATATTAAAGTTATTTACTTATTTTTAAATATAAAATTCGTTATGGTGCCTAAAATTAAAGCAGGTATTGTAACTCATATTAATATACCTATTACATTTATATTTATATTTATACATATCCCCATTAATAACATAATTTTACTTTCCTCAAAAAATAAACATATTTTTTGCATACATATTATATGGCTTATTTATATCATCTAAAAACTCACCTCCTAATTTAACTTCAAATATTAGTGTATTTTATTTTTATTTTTGTTACAAGTTTTTAAATTTTTTATTCTTCATAGTCTATGTGTAATTTTTAATATATTTAGAGATTCGATCTTAGATATGATTAAATTTATATGATGAATTATCATATAGAAAACCCCCCTTATCATAGTCACATTTAGCATAATTATATAATGCTTTATTTTGTGCCTATATAAGGGGATTATATTATTTAATTAAAAGTTTATTTTATATTTTTTGTTCTTCTATTATTAAAAAATATACCAGCTATAGAAGCTATTCCTATACCTACAAACCCTAATATACTAGCATCACCTGTTTGTGGATTAGATGGTTTAGTAGTATTTGAGTTATTTTCATCTTGGCTTCCATTGTTATTTGAAGTATTTCCACCATTTGAGTTGTTTCCACCTTGGTTTTTATCATCTTCATCATCTGAATCATTTCCACCTTGATTTTCATCATTACTTCCATTGTTTCCATTTCCTGGATTAGTAGTTTCATCTTCGATTTCTTTATTTATTTCATTAACTAATGCATTTACTTCTTCAACTGTAGCATCTTTTACTTCTAATATAGCTACTAATTCTTCCGTTTTAGTTTTAGCATTGTATATTTTTACTATTGTTTTTCCTTCTTCTTCACTTACTTTTACTGTATGTCCAGCTTTCATAGCTTGTGATAAGATATCTTTTAAGTACTCTTTTTCAACTTCTACTTTTATAACTCCATCAACCATAGTACCAGCAAGTATTCTACCTTGTTTAGTATAGCTAACAGTTCCTAAAGTTTTTATAAAGTTTGCTAATATTTCTTCTAATGAAGAGTATTCGTTTATTGTTGGAACATCAGCAAAGCATGGGTAATCATCTCCACCTGCTGCAGTAAAGTCATTTGTTGCTACTGTATAAGTTTTGTTCATATCTAAAGCTTCACCATTTATAGTTAAAGATATTATTCTATCTCCAACTGGCTTGCTTGGATCTACTACAAATTTTATACCTGCTACATGTGGGAATCCACCTAAAGATTCTCCATAGCTTCTTACACCAAATTCAAGAACTTCTTTTATTTGAGCTCCTGTAAGTTGTTTTGTAACTACAAAGTTACCAAATGGTAAAACGCTTACTACATCACCTTTTGTGATATCTCCTACTTTTATACTAGCACGAATTCCACCACCATTTGTTATAGCTAAGTCTGCACCAGTTTCATCCATCATAGCATCAGTTATTAAGTTCCCTAAGTTTGTTTCTCCAAATCTTACGCTGTTTCTTTCTCCATCTAATTCTATAGTATTTTTTCCTATTACTTCAGATAATACTTCACCTTGTGCTTTATCTATTTCAGCTATTTTAGCAGCAACTTTTGCATCTGGAGTTACTTTTGAAGCTTCTTCTTTAGTTATAAGGCTTGCAGTAGCATTTACTACTTCATTATTTTCATCTAATTCTATTTCAACTTTACCAAGGTTTGATAAATATTCTCCTGTACTTACTAATAAAGTATCATTTACTTTTTCACCATTTTTAAATGTTGTATGACTGTGTCCATCAACATATACATCTATACCATCAACAGCTTTTATAACATCATATGCTGTAGGATCACTACTTTCATCAGTACCAACATGTGATAAAGCTACTATTACATCTGCACCTTGTTTTTCTAACTCTTCAACTTGTTCTTTAGCTGCATCTACTGGACTAGTAAATTCTATCCCTTTAACATTGTTTGGATTAGTTTTGTAAGCTGTTTCTTGTGTAGCTATACCAAAGAATCCAACTTTAACAGTTTTTCCGTTAACTTCCATTTCTTTTATGTGATTAGCTTCAAACACAGATTTTCCATCTTTATTTATATTAGAAGCTAATAATCTAAGTTTATTTTCACCGCTTTTTAATGTTACACTATTTTTAAATAATTCCATTAATCTTGAGTATCCATAGTTAAAGTCATGGTTACCAGGAACTATATATTCATATCCAGCTGCATTTAATAAATCAACTGCATCTTGACCTTTACTTAATGTTACAAATGGTAAACCGTGTATAGTATCCCCTGCATCAATTAATATTGAGTTTTTAGTATTATTTTTTATTGCAGCAACAGTATCTATACCTATTACTTTACTATCAGCTTTTAATCTACCATGAGTATCGTTTGTATGTAATATTGTTATTTTATTTGACTCTTCTTTTTCTTGAGTGTTTGATAAATCATAGTAATATTTGTATAATCTATCTCCTGCTACTTCTTTTTCTGTTGATATTGCAGGATAGTTTGCTAAGTAATTTGCTCCATTTTCATGAGAAGTAAAGTATACTTTAGCATTTGTATTTACAGCTTTAAATTTCCAGTTGTTATCTACGCTTGGCTCTAATCTTCCAGCATCTTCTATATATTGCTTTAATACATCTCTACTTTCATCTGTACTATTATAAACTATTTCTTGTCTACCTTGCCATGGGAAGCTATTTCCACCAGCTCTATAGTTATTAGTAGCTATTAAGAATTCTTGGTCTAAGTCTATAGGTTGTCCATTATAAGTTAAGTTGTATATTCTTGAAGAATTAGGATTTATTACTTGTCCATTTTTATCATACTTAGGAGCTTTAGTTACATCTATTTCATATTCAACTCCATCTAATACGTCAAAGTTGAATGTAGGGAAATCTCTGTTTATTAAGTCTTGCTCTTTAGTTGAGTTAGGATTTATTGTATTAAACATATTAGCACAGAACTCTAACCATTCTTTTACATCTGAACCAGTTAATTTTATAACTGATACTGTATTATCATATTTATATAAGTTAGATAAGTCTCTTATAGCAAGACCTCCTGCTTTTATAT
>DATGTQ010000113.1 GCA_035301805.1 Tissierellales bacterium | reverse complement strand
CGTAACCCTAAATAAGGAAGACAACGCTTCAAGGAGGTTAACTACGACCTCTATCTGTACAATTATTATCTCACAAGAAGTGTGAGATAGAAAAGAAAATATAGTTTTTAAACTATGACTTTATTATACGAGGAGGTTATAAGATAAAATGAATATTGATTATGTAAAACATGTTAATAATGATGAAAATAATCGAGTAGAATATTTACTAACTAATTTTGACTATTATGATGGAAATGATATCATATCTAAATTGTTTCGAAGTGAATTTGGAATGCAAGCAAAAGAAAAGATTGATGGTATATTTTATAATATTATAAAACTATACTCTGATGATATTGAATATAGCTTGGTATGGCACGAAGACGTCGGTAATTATATATATAGTAATAAACAAGGTGAAAAAGAATTAAAAGAATTGGAAGAAAGGCTGTCTCTAGTAATAAATAAATTAAATAATCTTATGAAAGATAATATTGAGTCCCAATAGCATTTGGAGCTTTTGCAGTTGATATTTGCTCTAAATTATATGGGTTGTCCAACACCTTAGAATGAGTGAATAATTTATATTATGGAATAAAAGGAGACGGTAAGTCTATAGCTGTAAATCCTATTAGAGATAGTATATTTAAATCTAATCCAGAATTATATTATAAAATAGGTAATGCAAGTACAATAATCTCTAGTATGGGGGCTCCAATAGCAAGTGGTGTTCCAGGAGAACAAGTTATAACAACTCAAGCTAAACGCCTAGCATCTGGTGCAGTCGGTTCAATAGCATCAAATGTCCTCATAGATGAATACGATATGAATCCATATATAGCAATGGGAATTGGAATGGGGATTAGTGGGCTTACTTATAAGGGAATAAATTCGATAGAAGTGGATACTACAATGGGTATTACCGCGTCGGGCGGTAAGGGAGTGGATGGAGTAGAGATAGAACAAGGAGAATTAAAGACTTGGTGCAAAAAAGTAAATACTAAATCTGCAGATAAAGTAAATCAATGGTGGAAAGACTTTGGGTATGATAATCCACCGTATAAATTAGGAACCAAAGTTAGTGAAATAGAATTAACACAGGAAAAAACATTTGTAAGAGTTTATGATGGTGAAATTTCTGGAATGTACGGTGGTTGGGTTATGGAAGCAGACGATATTGCAGGTTTGACACCTGCACAAATTCGAGATAAATTTGCGTTGCCAAGTGAACCTAAATATATTGTAGACGTTAAGTTGACGGAAGGAACACGTTTGAGGATTGGTGAAGCTAATGGACTTCCTGGATGGGGGAATGGTGGAGGTATTCAATATGATTTGATGGGTAAAAGAATAGGTGAATTTGTAAAACCAAGAAAACTTGAATAGGGGGTTATTATGTATTCAATTAATAAAAACATTTTAAACTACAATGGTATGCGGGTAGAGTTTGATTTTGCTATCAGAGATGTGATTCGTTATAAAAATAGTCTGATTGTATTGTTGGATATTCCTTTTAATGAATTAGAAATAAATAATTTATATAAAGTATCTGAGGATGGTATAGTTTGGCAAAGTGAGGATTTGAATAAACTGTATCCAAATCAGGAAAATTTGCCCTATGAACAAATGATACTAAAAGGAGACAAAATTCTTGCTAGTGATTTTTATGGAAGAAGATATTTTATAAAGATAGGAGATGGAATGGTTGTAAAGAAGGACTGTGTGAAATAGTAGAATAGTATTTTAGAATGAAACATAGCACTATATAATTACATAGGAATATATAATAATATAACGGCATATCTAGCATAGTTAATATGGTACTATGGATTTATTTTATATTTAATTCACAATTATAACATAAAACAGGCGATGCAAGTATAATAATATCTATTACATATTCTCTATTAACTGCAGGCACCTCAATTAAGTATGTTGTAGCAATTCAAACTAAACGTATAATTTCTAGTTTGGTTGGGTCCGTAGCATCTAAAGGCAAGTTTAGGAGAGTAATCATTCCCCTCCCAAAAGTTACTGGTTTCCACTCGACTTTTATTGAAATCTGCTGATGTGGATAAAAAGGGCCTCAATAGGTAAAGTCCAAAGGGGTTCTTTTTTATTGCAAAGAAAAAAGACTATACCTAATCATCAAAATCCTTTAGAATGGAAGGTTTATTTATCTGTGATTAAATCATAAGTTTAGAAAAAGTAATATGTGTGTATTCTGGGATATTACAAAATATTTTACTTTTTTATTTGAAGTTGTATTTACATCTCTATAAAATATTTCATCTATAATTTCATGGTTAATATAAATATGCTCGAGCTTTTAATCTAATAGATTTATGAATTCATCCATTATTTATGGAAATTTAATGTCGCCAGAGGATAGAGAGGGATACAATAATTTTCACCACTATGCTGAAAATGGTATTGATATAGAAGATAGAGTTAAACTCTCTCAATGGAAGCATCAGCCAAAAGCAGATTTATATAAAAAACATAAAGATGTATATGATAATCCGAAATATTATGATCAGGTAACAGGTCGTATCAATTGGCCCGATGATTATGGTTTTTTAGAAGGAACTAAAGAAACAAGAGTTGTTAAAAAGGGTACTATATTTAAAAGGATAGGAGAGCCAACAGGTCAGTATTTAGGTAATCTAGAAGATTCTTTTGATAAAAGATCTTTGGCTCCACATAGCGAAGGGGCTAAAGAATATTACTATGTTTTACTTAAGGATTATGAGATGACAGCAGGGAAGGCTGCACCTTGGTTTGATAAGCCTGGTGGAGGAGAGCAGTTTATTGTGTTTGACAATGATGGAAATTTATTTACTATAGAATGGTTAGAAGAAGAAGGAATACTAGAGGATATTACCGAATTATTTATGAGGAAATAAAGAATTTGAGGGGGATATGATGCTTGAGACTATTGAAGATTTATTGGATTGGAGTAAGTATGGTATTATAGAAGAGAAAGGATATATTGAAATATATAACTATATTAATAATACAAAAATGGTAGATCAAGAGATGTTCGTGAAATTGGGATTTGTAGATAATTTATACTCAATATATCAAGTTTCAAGGGGGATAGAAAGATTAGTATTTGAATGTGAGGATAGAATATATTTTCTGGCATATGTTTATTTTTATGTAGATAAATTATACTCCGATAAAAGTTATATTCGAAATCCTCGTAGTAAAATTTTTCTTCTTCTATTAGACAACAAAGTAGAAGAAGCTGAAAAGTTATTAAAAAATAACCTAAATTCAAAATATGCCGTCATAAACAAAATAGAGAATGGGAAAATATCTCTAGTAGAACGCAAAGCAGATAGTGCTATAATTTATAATGGGAAAATAATTGAAGAAAATATAGAGTTTACAGAAGGGTTTAGAATTTTACTTATCCGCTCTAAATATTTAGAAAGGTTTAATCTTATGTTTAATAGACTGAAAAAAAGTTTACCAGTGGATAAATATTATGATGAATTATTAGATTACTATGTTTTTAATATAGAAATTAATTGTTCAACATCTAGCGACTAAATTTATGATTTATTAGTTGGAGTCTAATTAAATATAAGAGAGCTGAATACTTAGTACTAGATTAATGGAATTATTATATAATAGAGATATATTAATGATCCAGATAGTATGGAAGTATATATGAATAAAATTGATCTGAAAGGAAAGTTTTATGTAGAGAGTGTTGGAGAAAAAAGAAGTGATAAGAAAAATAGAGGATGGGAAATCAGAATAGATTATATACTTATTTTAAGAAAGCTATAGCGTGATAAATTCGTTATAGCTTTCTTTTTACACCATGAAACTAATAAATCCAGAATTATATTATAAAACAGGTAATGCAAGTACAATAATATCCACAATGGGAACTCCAATAGCAGGTGGTCTCCCAATAGAAAAAGTTATGGCAACCAAACTAAACGTATGGTCCCTGGCACAGTTGCTCAGTAGCATCTAATACCCTTATGGATAGATATGATTTAAATTCATATGTAGCCATGGGAATTGGAATGGGGATTAGCAATATTACTTATAGTGGGCCAGAATCAATGGAAGTGGACACTACATTAGGTATTATTGCGTCTGGCGGTAAGGGAATGAAGGAGGTATCTATAGATAAAACTGAGTTGCATTCTAATTTATTAGACGAGTTGGCTAATAGTGGTGTGAAATATAATGTAAATGATATTGTAGCTATAACAAAAACTCCAGATGGAAGGTCAGTTTGGTTAGAGAATGGCAATTCTAAAGCGGGGCTAAAACATGTGATGAAACATGCAGATGAATTTATATCTAAAGGGATTCCTGAAAAGGATATTTCAAAGTTCATTATGGAGGCATTAGAAAATGGGAAAGTAGTTGGATATCAAGGAAGAGGCACAGGAAGACCAATATATGAAGTTGTAATGGTGTAACCCAGAGGGTGGCAATTACAACAGGGAGTAATGGTTTTGTAGTAGGAGCTAATCCTGTATCAATAAAGTAAGGAGTGATGATGTATGAATAAAATTAAGTTAAAATTGGAGTATAAATGTTTTCCTATGTGGATCTACGATAAAAATGATTCCCTAATTAATAATGATTTAGTGGATGAATTAAAAAATAATGATACTCTTGATTTTCTTTTGGTAAGTATTCAAGAAGACTTTGACAATTTGTTTATTAATGATGGAAGAGAATTTAGATATGAAGGTTTTTGTGATAATAATGCTAAGGAAACTTTTCGAAAAAAAGTACAAGATGCATACAGTGTTATTAAGAATAAGGTTGGAGAAGATTATGTAATAGAGAATCTTATTGATATCAATGAACTATGATATAAATTATATTACAAAAATTTTAATGAAAGGATAAAGATAAAAGGAGTAAAAGTAGCTTTGATAGTAAAAGCAACAAGCCTTTCTAAATTGAAAGTAGAAAAATTAAAAGAAGAAATTAATATTTGAGAATATATAGTTTATAGGGGATGATAGTTAGTACTAATTTATTATCCCCTATTTTTAATATATGCCAATGAATATTATGAATTAGATTCTAGCACTAGCGCAGAAATTGCTCAAGATGAATTAGAAGATCAAATGGAAAAGTTAAATGAGAAAAAAGAAATATTTAATGAATCAGATGAATCTTTAAGAAAGACCTTAGAAGGCATATCAGATATTATTTCTTTGAGAGCTCCTTCAGCTTATGGGGTAAGAAGCAATTATACAGGTTTATATAATAAAGCAGAAGGTTTAAGGGATAAAGTAGGGGAACATGAAGAAAGCCATTTTAGTTCAGATTTTGAAATCATGGACGAAATGTTGTCCAAACTATCTGGATTGATAAACAATCAAATAGGAAAA
>DATGTQ010000112.1 GCA_035301805.1 Tissierellales bacterium | reverse complement strand
GAAACTCTTTTAAAATATCTAATAGCATCTATTCTACCTTCCTTTCTTCCGTAGTCACTATTCAATTGTAAGTAAATTTTCTCCTCCATCTACAGAAGCACCTTCGTTAACTAATATACTAGTTATCTTTCCATCCCTTGGAGCTACTATCTCATTTTCCATTTTCATAGCTTCTAGTATAATTAGTACTTGTCCAGCTGTAACACTATCCCCTTCATTTACATCTACTTTTAGTATATTTCCAGGCATTGGTGCATCTATAGTTTCTGTTCCTTCAGGTGCTACTTTCTTTTCTGCTGGTTTTTCTGCTTTTGGTTTTTCTTCTATAACTTTTGGTACAGGTTTACTTTCAACTGGTCTTTGTGATACTGTTTCACCACTGTCTATCTCATCTACTTCCACTTCATACTGGTTACCATTTACCGTTATAAGATACTTTTTCATCTTTTAACCTCCCGTAGTTATTTATATATTACAATTTATTGAATATATTCTCTTCCCTACCGGTTTTTGCCCAAGTAGGTGTATTTTTTGATACTCTTTTAATTGTGTTAATTTTCACCTGTGGAATTGAAATTCCTTCACTAGCTGCTATTGCTGCTGCAATAACTGCTACTAACTCTTCATCTTCTTTAATAGATTTTTCCGATACTAATTTTTCCTCAGGTAATAGGTCCTGATCTTCTATTTTTACCTTACCATTTTCTTTTGTAGCGTTATTTTTATTTGTAACTAATCTAAGTCCATCTATTAAATAAGATATTATTAATAATGTTAAAAATACAATAACCATACTAAATACAGTTATTATTAAACTATCTCCTGTAGTAATAATATCACCCAATTATATCACCCCTTTATACTGGGAAATTGCCATGTTTTTTAGTCGGTCTAGTTTCTCTTTTGCTTTCAAGCATGTCAAATGCTGATATTATTCTTGGCCTTGTATTACTTGGAACTATTACATCATCTACATAGCCTCTTTTGGCTGCTGTATATGGGTCTGCTACAGTGTTTCTATATTCTTCTATTTTTTCTTGCCTAGTATTTACTGGATCATCTGAATCTTTTATGTCATGTTTAAATATTATATTCGCCGCTCCTTCTGGTCCCATTACAGCTATTTCTGCATTTGGCCAAGCAAGGACTTGATCTGCTCCTAATTCTTTATTACACATAGCAATATATGCTCCGCCATAGGCTTTTCTAATTATTACAGTTACCTTAGGTACTGTAGCTTCGCTATAGGCATAAAGCATTTTTGCTCCATGTCTTATAATTCCACCATATTCCTGATCTGTTCCCGGTAAAAATCCAGGTACATCTACTAAGTTTAATAGTGGAATATTAAAGGCATCACAAGTCCTTATAAATCTACCTGCTTTATCAGAAGCATTTATATCTAAGCAACCTGCTAATACTTTTGGTTGGTTTCCTACAACACCTATAGTTCTTCCATTTAACCTTATGTATCCTATAACAATATTCTGTGCATAATAAGGTTGAACTTCAAAGAATTCTCCATTATCTGCTAATAATTTTATTATTTCTTTCATATCATAAGGTTTATTTGGATTTACTGGTACTAATTCATTTAATCTTTCTTCTATTCTGTTTATATCATCATTATTTTCTACACTAGGGGAATCTTCTAAGTTATTAGAAGGTAAATAACTTAATAATTCTTTAATTCTTTCTATAGTTTCTTCTTCACTTTTATCTATGAAATGAGCCACTCCACTAGTTTCATTGTGAGTACGGGCTCCTCCTAATTCTTCTTGAGACACATCTTCTCCAGTTACCGTCTTTATTACTTGTGGACCTGTAATAAACATTCTACTTACATTCTCTACCATGAAGATAAAGTCTGTTAATGCTGGTGAATATACTGCTCCTCCTGCGCTAGGACCTACTATTACTGATATCTGCGGTACTACTCCTGAGGCCATTGTATTTCTGTAAAATATTTTCCCATAACCTGATAAAGCATCTACACCTTCTTGGATTCTTGCTCCACCAGAATCATTAAATCCTACAATAGGAGCACCCATTTTCACCGCCATTTCTTGAACCTTGCATATTTTTGCAGCATGCATTTCTCCTAAAGAGCCTCCAAGAACGGTAAAGTCTTGGGAGAAAACAAATACTAATCTTTCATCTACTGTCCCATAACCTGTTACCACTCCTTCAGCCGGTGCTTCTTTTTTTTCCATACCGAAGTTTGTGCTTCTATGTTCTACAAAAGCATCAATTTCAATAAAACTATTTTCATCTAATAATAGATTGATTCTTTCTCTAGCTGTTAATTTGCCAGATTTGTGTTGTTTTTCGATTCTTTTTTCTCCTCCACCAAGTTGTATTTTTTCCTTGGCTTGGACTAATTTATTAATTTTATCCTTCACTTTGACCCTCCTTTATGCATTTTTAATTAACCTCTTTCACATAATTCTATTAAAACTCCAAAAGTAGATTTTGGATGTGCAAAAGCTATTTTTGCTCCTCCTGCTCCATAACGAGGTTTTTCATCTATCATCCTAATTCCATTTTCTTTCATCTTTTCGATGGCTTCTTCTATATTTTCTACTCTATAGGCTATATGTTGAACACCTTCTCCTCTTTTTTCAATAAACTTATGGATAGGCCCTCCTTTTTCTGTTGACTCTAATAATTCAATTTCCGTATCACCTATAGGCAAAAAAGCTGTTTTAACTTTTTGTTCCTCTACAACCTCGGTACCTTCTAACTTCATACATAGAACATTTTCGTAAAATTTTAATGTTTCTTCTAAATTTTCCACAGCTATACCTATATGATCAATTTTAGTTACCAAAGAACTAACCCCCTTTATTATTTTAAAAGTTTTATTATTTCATCCTTTGCAGTATAAGGATCTAACTTCCTTGAAACTACTTGTTTAGAAAGTTCCGTTAATAAATCTCCTTCTCTTGCCTTTGACATTATAATATTCATAAGTTCATCTTCTACTAATTTTACTATTTCTTCTCTCATATTTTCATTTCTTCTTCTCTCTAACTCATTAGATTCTTCTAAAAAGCTTCTATGTTCTTTTATCTTTTGTAAAAGAGTATCCACTTCTTCATTTTTACTAGCAGACACCTTAACTACATCTGGTCTAAATTTATCTTTATCATTAAGGTCTAAGGTCATTTCTATTTCCACTGCTGTTTTATCTGCCCCTTCCAAATCCGACTTATTTATAGCAAATAAATCAGCAATTTCCATTATACCTGCTTTTATAGCTTGTATATCATCTCCTAGGTTTGGCACCATTACCATGAGAACTGTATCTGCATTTTTAACAATATCTATTTCTGATTGCCCCACTCCTACAGTTTCAACAAAAATATAATCTGCGCCATAAATATCTAGTACTTTAATTGCTCCCTGAGTTGCTTTTGATAGCCCACCTAAGGAACCCCTTGTACCCATACTTCTTATAAATATATTTTCATCTATAGCTAAATCTGCCATCCTTATTCTATCACCTAAAACGGCTCCACCAGTAAATGGACTTGTAGGATCAATGGCTATTACCCCTATTTTTTTACCCTCTTTTCTTAATTCCTTTACTAACCTATCAGTAAGTGTACTTTTTCCACTACCTGGTGGTCCTGTAATACCTACAACATAAGCATTGCCTGTATATTTATACAAACTTTTGATTATATCTATACCTTCCTCATCTTCATTTTCAAGCATAGTTATAAGTCTTGCACAAGCTCTTTTATTACCTTTAAGTAATTTTTCTTCTATATTCAATGGTAAACACCACCTATGAAATCTCTTTTTTCACATGCTTCCTTATATATTCTACTACATCTTGAGTTGAGGTTCCAGGTGTGAAAACTTCTGACACTCCAGCCTCCTTAAGTCCTGGAATATCCTCTTCTGGAATTACTCCTCCTCCAACCAATAAAATATCTTCTGCATCTTCATTTTTTAACAATTCTATAACCTTAGGAAACAAATAATTATGAGCCCCCGAAAGTATACTTAAGCCAACTACATCTACATCTTCTTGAATTGCTGCTGCTACAATTTGCTCCGGTGTTTGCCTTAGTCCGGTATATATAACTTCCATTCCTCCATCTCTTAAAGCCCTTGCAATAACTTTTGCCCCTCTATCATGTCCATCTAATCCTGGTTTTGCAACCAATACTCTTATTGGCCTACTCATCTCTTTATCCTCCTTATTGGATTTTTTTGCTATACTCTATAATATAACAGACTGTTCATATTCTCCAAACTCTTCTCTTAATACGCCACATATTTCACCTAAGGTTGCATAACTTTTAACTGCATCTAATATATAAGGCATTAAGTTCTCATCTGTTTTTGCTGCTTCTTTCAAACTTAATAGAGTTTTTTCTACTTCATCATTATTTCTCTCTGCCTTTAATTTAGAAATTTTTTCTACTTGTAACCTTTCTACTTCTGGATCTACTCTTAATATATCTTCTTTTTGCTCCTCTTCTACTTGGAACTTATTTACGCCTACAACTATTCTTTCTTCTGATTCAACTTCCATTTGATATTTATATGCACTATTTTGTATTTCTTTTTGTATATAACCTTTATCTATTGCTTGAGGTGCTCCACCTAATTCATCTATTTTTTCTATATATTTTAATGCTTCTTCTTCTATTTTATTTGTAAGATGTTCTACATAATAGGAGCCTGCCAATGGGTCAATAGTTTCTGCTGCCCCACTTTCATGGGCTACAATTTGTTGAGTTCTTAAAGCTATTCTTACAGATTCTTCTGTTGGTAAAGCTAAGGCTTCATCCCTTGAATTAGTATGTAATGATTGAGTACCTCCAAGTACTGCCGCTAAAGTTTGTATAGTTACTCTTATAATATTATTATCTGACTGCTGAGCGGTTAGTGTAGAGCCTGCTGTTTGTGTATGAAATTTAAGTCTCATGGACTTTTCATTCTTAGCTTTAAATCTATCTTTCATTATTCTTGCCCAAAGTCTTCTGGCCGCCCTAAATTTAGCTACTTCTTCTAATAAATCATTATGTGCATTAAAGAAAAAAGATAATCTAGGTGCAAAATCATCTACGTCTAATCCA
Source organism: Tissierellales bacterium (assembly GCA_035301805.1). NCBI lineage: Bacteria > Bacillati > Bacillota > Tissierellia > Tissierellales > Tissierellales bacterium. Next base: position 5,066 of record DATGTQ010000112.1, on the reverse strand, counting down.
GCCTCTATAGCTGCTTCTACATAAGCTATACCATCAGCTAATGTAAATGCAACTTCCTGAACAGCTGTGGCTCCCGCTTCTCTTATGTGATACCCGCTAATACTTATAGTATTCCAACCTGGAACGTTTTCGGAACAATATTCAAAAATATTAGTTATTAATCTCATTGAAGGCTTTGGTGGAAATATATAAGTTCCTCTTGCAATATACTCTTTAAGAATATCATTCTGAATAGTACCTCTTAATTTGTTCATAGGTACTCCTTGCTTTTCACCAACTACCATATACATAGCAAGTAACACACTAGCAGGGGCATTAATAGTCATAGAAGTACTTACTTTGTCTAAAGGAATACCGTCAAATAATGTTTCCATATCTTTAAGAGAGTCAATTGCTACTCCAACTTTTCCCACTTCTCCTTGACTAAGACCGTGATCTGAATCATAACCTATTTGAGTTGGTAAATCAAAAGCTACACTTAAACCTGTTTGTCCTTGCTCTAATAGATATTTATACCTTTTGTTCGACTCTTCAGCTGTAGCAAAACCAGCATATTGCCTCATTGTCCAAAGTCTACCCCTATACATAGTAGGCTGAACTCCTCTTGTATATGGATACTCCCCTGGGAATCCTAAATCTTTTTCATAATCTAGTTCATTTGTATCTATTGGTGTATAAAGTCTTTCTACTTCAATATTAGATCCGGTTGTAAACTTATCTTTTCTTTCAGGAAATCTTTCTACTACTTTTTGAACATTTTCTTTTTCCCATTTTTCTTTTGAAGATTTTAAACTTTCTACCTTTTCATCATCAAACATATCTAGCAAACCTCCTTATGGCATTAATAATTTATTCTCTCTAATCTAGTGGTCCCTTCATGTATTATAATATATGATATTAATATTTTTGCAACGATTATTTCACCTTTTTAGTGTTATGAAATATATATTGCATTTCTACACAAAAAATTCTCCTTTAATACTATTTTTATTTTCCATTAAGAACCCCTAGTGTAACCTAGGAGTTCTTAATGGAAAATTGTAATGTAGGTAAATATTTAATTTTATACAACCTTATTATAATAATAAAGGATTATATCCTCTTCTTCCAGTTGCCCCGTCATAAACAAAAAACAATAGTACTACCATGGAAAGAATTCCATCTAGATATTATTTTCCACTTTGTAGTCTTTCTACCATCCTTATAACCTTTCATTCCATCTTCCTGAAAAACTATTATATTTTTTATTCTTCCCCTTTTCTTAATAAAAATAAACTCAGTATTAATGCCCATAATAGGCCATTAATACTGAGTTTCATTTGTTATACAATTTAGTTTTAATCGTATTGCCACAAATAAAGCAGTATTTATATTTATTGAATTTCCAATTACCGTCTATATACTATATTTCTATATAAATTTAAAAATTCCTTCTTTTTTAAAAATTCTTATTAAAACAAAAAAAGGTAGCCTGGGCTACCTTTCAATTTTCTTTATACCTCCATAAAAGATTCTTCAAACTCTTTAGCATCTAAAGTTTCTTTATCTATTAAAGCTTGAGCTATGTTGTGAAGTTTATTTATATTGTCACTTAATAATTTTTCTGCTTTGCTATATGCCTTATCTATAATATCTCTCATTTCTTTATCTATTGAAGCTGCTACCTTTTCACTATAGTTTCTAGCTCTTCCAAAATCTTTTCCTATAAATACTTCTTCATCATCAGTACCATAAGTCATAGGTCCAAGATTTTGACTCATTCCATAATGAGTAACCATTTGTCTAGCCAACTTAGTTGCCCTTTCAATATCATTTTGTGCACCTGTACTAATATCATCAAGAACTAAGGCCTCTGCCACTCTTCCCCCAAGCATATAAACTAATTGTTCTTCTAATTGTTTCTTTGTTGCATAATACCTATCTTCTTCAGGTAAATAAGCTGTAAAACCTCCAGCCATCCCCCTTGGGATTATTGTAACCATATGAACTGGATCAGCAGTAGGTAATAATCTTGCAGTTAAAGCATGCCCCGCCTCATGGTATGCAGTTAATCTTTTCTCATTCTCGCTAATAACCCTACTTTTCTTTTCAGGACCTGCAACAACTTTAATAGATGCTTCTTCTATAACATTCATGGGAATCTTCTCTAAATTATATCTTGCTGCTAATAAAGCAGCTTCGTTAACTAAGTTTTCTAAATCTGCTGGTGTAAACCCTGCAGTCCTTCTTGCGACCACTTTTAAGTCTACTTCTTCATCTAATGGTTTATTTCTTGTATGAATTTTTAATATTTCTTCTCTTCCCTTTATATCAGGACTTCCTACATATACTCTTCTGTCAAATCTACCTGGCCTCAATATTGCTGGGTCTAATATATCCGGTCTATTTGTAGCTGCCATAACTATTATACCTTCGTTAGTTCCAAATCCATCCATCTCAACTAATAATTGATTTAATGTTTGCTCCCTTTCATCATGTCCTCCACCTAATCCTGCTCCTCTTTTTCTTCCAACAGCATCAATTTCATCTATAAATATAATACATGGGGAATTTTTCTTAGCTTCTGTAAACAAATCCCTAACACGACTTGCTCCTACACCTACAAACATTTCCACGAAATCAGAACCACTTATAATATAGAAAGGTACTCCTGCCTCTCCCGCAACAGCCTTACTTAAATAAGTCTTACCTGTACCTGGTGGTCCTACCAATAAAACCCCTTTTGGAATCCTAGCACCTAGTTCAATAAACTTTCTGGGATTTTCTAAGAAATCAACTATCTCACCTAATTCTTCCTTTTCTTCATCTAAACCAGCTACATCATCAAAAGTTACCCTTTCACTTTCATCTTGTTTATGAACTTTTGCTTTACTTTTCCCAAAGGACATTACTCTATTTCCACCACCCTGGGATTGTTGCATAATTATAAACAAAAATATTATAACCATTAGAATAGTAACTATAGTAGGTAAGGCCTCTAATATCCAAGGTCTTTCTGGCTCTGCTAATCCTCCATATCGTATTTCCTTATTATCTACTGCTTTTTTCAAGTAATCTGAATAAAAAGTATATCGTATTTCATCTGGGAGTATAGTCTCGAACTTGGTTTTGTCTTTCAATGTGCCTTGTACCTTATTTCCTAAAGTTTCAACGCTTGCAACTTGACCTCTATCTAGTAGTTCAATCAACTCAGTAACATCTATTTCTTTTACTTGTTCTACGTCTTTTCCGATAACTTCTACTACTAGTATTATGATAATAAGTATAAGCAAATAGAAACTTATACCTCGAAAAATTTTTCTCAATTGTTGTCCTCCCTTCCACCTAGACAAATAAATATTATATTCTCAAATTATAGCATATTTTTTTAAAAATTACAATCAGCTTATTTACTATAGTTTCCCTATCCCTTATATTTAAAACCTTCAAAGTATATTTTTACAATATTTTAATTAGATATTTCCATGTCTTAGAAACAAGCCTTGAAAGCATATTAAATTTAAGAGTTCATGAAAAATAGAAAATCCTTAAACCTAATTAAAGTTAATCTATAATTACATTAACTAGATACTTCTTCTTTTAAGGCAGAAATATAAGGCAAATTCCTATACTTTTCAGCGTAGTCTATTCCATAGCCTACTATAAATTCATCTGGAACTTGAAAACCAACATAATCTACTGGAACTTTAACTTCCCTTCTTTCTGGCTTATCTAATAATGTACAAATTTTAACACTTTTAGGCCCCCTCTTTTTCAAATTATCTGTTAGATAGTCAAGAGTTAGTCCAGTATCTATTATGTCTTCAACTATTAGAATATCTTTACCTTCTATATAGCAATCTAAATCCTTTATAATTCTTACTACACCAGAAGATTGGGAGGAGTTACCATAACTAGAAACTGCCATAAAATCCATTGTAATAGGTAAGTTTATATTTTGTACTAATTCTGACATAAATATTACAGCACCTTTTAGTATACCAACTAACATTAAATCCTTCCCTTTATAATCTTCAGTAATTTCCTGACCTAGTTCTTTAACCCTCTTATGAATTTCCTCACTAGATACAAGTACTTCTTTTATAACATCATCCATTTTAAGCCTCCTAATTAATATATTTTTTGCTTCTCTATAATTATAATATTCTTTGTTTTTTCTGTAATTTTATATTTTTCACTTATTCTATAGCCTAGAACCCAAATAATGTCTTCTCCAGCTACTACTAAAGGAATAGAATCTCTTTCTTCTTTAGAAACTTTTTCATCAATAAAAAAATCTTTTAATTTCTTAGTTCCTTTCATGCCTATAGGACTAAATCTATCACCATTTCTTCTATTCCTTATATATAGACAATTAGATATCATATCATAATCGAAGTATTTTATAAACCTATTCTTGAAATTTATTTCACATTTCTCTTTAGAAATCACTTTAGTTTTTAAATAACAATCTAATTCTTCTATATAAGTGCTACCATTAATATTTAATTTATAGAAATAGTCTTTCCTTTCCAAAAGTCTTCCCTTTTCTATAATTAAGTCTCCATAACTTATCTTAGCTATTATATTATGAATTAAATTAATAGCCTTTCCAGTATCTCCCTGAGAAAATAATTTTATTATACTATTAATATGATTCTCTGTAAAACCTTGTAAATTCCCTTGTATCTCTTCTAAAGCATTTCTTATTAGTCTTTGTTTCATACTCATATGTAGTAAACTAAATTTTCCTCTATCTAAAATTATACTATCTTTTCCTCTTTTTTTCACTACTTTAATATAAGCTTCTTTAGTAAGTTTATCTAAAAATTGACTATCAATAGACATTAACTTAGAAAATCTAGCTAATGTATCTACTATGTTTGGATTGAAATTTTCTTCTATATAGGGCATTAGTTCTAACCTAATTTTATTTCTATTATATATAGGTTCTAAATTGGTTTTATCCAATCTAGTATCAATTTTATTTTCCTCTATATAAGCCTCTATTTCATCCCTATTTATATCTAATAATGGTCTTATTATATTACCTCTTTTATAAGGTATACCTTTCAACCCATCAATAC
>DATGTQ010000111.1 GCA_035301805.1 Tissierellales bacterium | reverse complement strand
GACTTCTTCCATAGTTGGTAATTCTTTATTTTCCTCTTCTTTTCTCATTGTACAACCCCCTAAGATTAAAATTAATAATAGCAGTAATAAAAATATTTTTCTCACCTACTTCATCTCCTAACTGTCATATAAATAGTTCACTTATTAAAACTCAAATTTTCCTTTCTATCTAACAAGGTCAATTTGTATTATAAGACTTTTGAATCTCATCAGCTATTTGACTATCTGCCCCTTCAAAACCATCAATAATAATTTTAAGATAGTTTTCTGTTTTAATTACTACATTTGACATAGTAACAGAGGCTTTTTCTATTTCTTGTATTAAAGATTTATAAGTTTCAACTGTTTTTCCACTACTTTCCTCAAAAATTAAGTTTGAAGTAGAATTTCCACCCTCATCTCCACTAAAAAAATCTAGATCATTCTTAATATTCTCTATTTGTTGCCTAATCCCTTCTAATCTTTTAGGGTCTAATTTTATTGTGCTCACAATCTCCCAACCCCCTCTTTAATAAATAAATTTATCCTTTTCATCAATATCCTTAATAAAATCCTTCGCCTTATGATTTAATGAATCTTCAAAGCCCTCTAAAAAATTTATAATTTTATTCATATCTGAAACTAATGATTTTAATTTTTCTGTAATTAAAACATCTTGGAAAGCCTCTTCAGATATTGAATCTATCAAGGTATTATATTGTTGGCCTGAGCTTATTAAATTTTCTGCATAAGCTAAAACCATCTTTTCAGCTCTTATTATTTCATGATCAGCAATTTTTAAATTATTATCCATTTTTTAACCTAACCTCTCTTAATTTATAATTTAAACTTGAAATATTATTGGAAATATCATTTCTTTTAGCCTCCAGATTGGCTATTTCATTTTCTAAATCCCTTATTACCTTTTTAATATGATTAGACTCCTCTTCTTTTTTACGAAATACATTTTGGCTTTCTGTTCCAGCTAAAAGGTCATTCATAGCATTTTTAAGTTGAGCATAAACTCTTACCTTACTTTCAACTATATTAGCATTGTTTACTCTGTTCCTTTTAGTTTGAATACTTTCACCTAGCTGTTCTGTAAATTCATTGTGTTTTTTTAGAAATTCATATAAATCCCCTAGGTCTTTCTTCTTTTCATGGATTTCTCTTTCAATATTGTCTAATCGCTGTCTATTTACAGATATTTGTTTTAAATAATGAGACTCTTTCATTTTATACCTCCCTAAATTAATTCAATAGATTTTGTTCCAAGAATTGTCATTACCCTTATTATCATCTCTTAAATTTATGTATTCTTACCGTCCTATAAATTCCATTCTTAGGTGCTAGTCTATCTCCAGACTTAAGATAATCTTTGGTTGAACTTATTAAAAATATATTGGTAGTTTTAGGATCCTATGAATATTCTATTGGGCTAACCTTCAGAATTTTCAGATATCTGATTGAAGTTTTTAAATTTACCTCTGTAGTTGTTAACATAATATTGATATTAATACTCGTAATGTGATTTATTATTTTTTATCCCTTTAGTCAAGATTAGATATAGTATATAATATTGGTATGTACCCCACCTTGTTCCCGCACTGTATATATTTGTATACTTATTTAATTATACCCTATTATTTCGTCTAACTCAACTGTATATTATTATAAATAACCTATGAATAATCCATGTTAATTCTGTTAGAAGAGACCAATACCTTACAATTATCATAAACTTTGAGATTTATTGCTACTTTTATTAATATACATTTATTCCTAATAGGTGATAATAAATTGCCAATAAAAGAGACAACATTATAATACAAAAAACTCCCAAGTAATAAACTTAGGAGTTCTATTCAATAATTGTGCCACTAAGGCCATTAAGAGCATCTTCTACCTTATCTAACGAAGTTATTATTGTTTTTCTTTCCGGTTTTGATTCTACAAATTCAATTCCTGCTAATACTTTTGGCAACATACTTCCAGGAGCAAAATGTCCTTCTTCTGCATATTTTTTCATAGTTTCCACTGATACTTTATTTAATTCTTTTTGGTTTGATTTTCCAAAGTTTATGAAGACTTTTTCAACGGCTGTAAGGATAATTAAAATATCTGCATCTATATCCTTAGCCAATCTTTGTGAAGCCAAATCCTTATCTATAACTGCCGGTACACCTTTAAGATTACCTTCTTCTATTACAGGTATTCCTCCACCACCTACAGTTATTACTATGTAATCCTTATCTATTAATGTTTTTATTGCCTCTATTTCTACTATTTTTCTAGGTTTTGGTGATGGTACTACTCTTCTATATCCTCTACCCGAGTCTTCTACAATATTATAGCCTTTTTCTTTTTTAAGTATAGCTGCTTCTTCTTTTGTGTAAAAGGGGCCTATAGGCTTAGTAGGATTATTAAAGGCATCATCTTTTTTGTCTACTACTACTTGAGTGATTATGGTAGTTACAGCTTTACTAATATTTCTCCTTTTTAACTCATCCCCTAAAGTTTGTTGCATATGATAGCCAATCATTCCTTGACTCATAGCACCACAAATATCAAAAGGCATAGCAGGTGTAATTTTATCTGCCACTTCATTTTGAATAACTATTCTTCCTACTTGAGGTCCATTGCCATGGGTTATGACCAATCTATATCCCCGGTCTACAATATCCGCTAAATATTTACTGGTTTCTTCTAAAATTTTAAGCTGAGCTTCAGCAGTAGCATCACTACCTTCATCTTGTAAAGCATTTCCTCCTAATGCAACTACTATTGTTTCTTTATAGTTTTTACACTTTTCCATTAGCTAACTCTCCTATTTCACTCTCTTCATATCCCAATAGCTCCTTTAAAACTTCCCTTGTATCTTCCCCTAAAGTTGGTGAAGCTTTTCTAATTTTACCAGGTGTATCACTTAGCTTTATAGGTATCCCCGGTACTTTAAATTTCCCCACTATAGGATGGTCCATTTCTACTATCATTTCTCTAGCTTTTATTTGTGGATCTACTAAAACTTTATCTATAGTATTTATTGGACCATTAGGTATTCCTGCACTATCTAATATTACTTGCCATTCTTTTGTTTTTTTATACTTTAAAGGTTCTGCTATTAAAGGTCTTAGTTCATCGTAATTTTTATTTCTTATAGGATTGGTTTTAAATCTTTCATCATTTATTAAATCTTTTCTATCTATAATACTACAAAACTCCCCCCACAGAAAGTCATTTCCTGCAGCTATCATAATTTCTCCATCCTTAGTTTCAAAAGTTTCAAAAGGAACAATAGATGGATGCTTATTCCCTTCTGGCTTAGGTATTTCTCCAGTTACAACATATCTAGCTATAGCATTTTCTAAAATTGCAACCTGACAGTCTAGCATAGCTACATCAACTTTTTGTCCTTTACCAGTCTCATATTTATTTGCAAGAGCAGTTAAAATTCCTATTACTGTAAACAATCCAGCTGTTATATCTCCTATAGAAGTTCCTACCCTTGTAGGTCTTCCATCCTTTTCCCCGGTAATACTCATTAATCCTGACATTGCCTGAACTACTGCATCATAAGCAGCCCTTTTACTATAAGGTCCAGTATGGCCATACCCTGATGTAGCAGCATATATAATTTCAGGATTAATCTCTTTTAAAGTATCATATCCTAATCCCAATTTCTTCATGGTTCCTGGTCTAAAATTTTCTACTACTACATCTACTTCTTTTACTATTGCTAGAAAAATTTCTTTTTCCCTTTTGTCTTTTAAGTTTAAGGTTATACTCCTTTTATTCCTATTTAAACTCATAAAGTAGCCACTTTCACCATTTATATAAGGACCAAAGAACCTTGAATCATCACCTTTATCCGGCATCTCTAATTTTATAATATCTGCACCTAAATCTCCTAATATCATAGTTGCATAAGGCCCAGCCAGAACTCTTGTAAGATCAAGTACCTTTAAATTTTCTAATGGTAACCTCATTTCTACCCCCTCACTTTTTATAAGGTATTCTTATAGAAGGTTCAAAACTACTTTTCCCTTCAGTTAATATCCCTTTATAAGCCTCTGTATTTCTGTCTTCTAAATGATCAAATATCATTGGAATCTTAGTTCCATACCCAATATATTTAATAGGATCTGGATTAAGTCTGGCTGATATAATATCATCTCCACCTCTTGCTAATCCAATAGTTTGGCCTATTGGATTAACTATCATACTAGAACCAAAGAAATGGTTTCCAGCAGCATCGGCGCCTACTGCATTTGGTGCTAAAATATATACATGATTATCATAAGCCC
>DATGTQ010000110.1 GCA_035301805.1 Tissierellales bacterium | reverse complement strand
AATATCAAAAAAACTCATTATAGTTAATTCAACTAATCCCATAGATCTTTACTCCTTAAATAATCTTTATATTTCCTACCAATTGGTATAGGAAACTCTATTCCTTTAAGATAGATGTTGTAGTCAGACTTATCAACCTTTTCAATATAATCTGTATTTACTATATATCCTCTATGACATTGAATAAAATTATCGGTAAGGTTGTCCATTAATCCCTTTAAAGTATACCTAGGTAAATCAATCTGTTCTTTTATAGTTGTAATAATTACTTTTCCATATCTAGATTCAATATGAACAATTTCATCTTGAGCTATAATATAATGGTAATCTTTTTGTTTCAGCTTAAGTTCTGCTCTTTTCTTGTCTTTTTTAATTCCATAGTTAATTATAGTTTCTAAGGCATCCTTTACTTCCCTTTCTTTAAAAGGCTTTATTATATAATCATAGCAATGTATCTCCTTAAAGGCTACTAACTCCCTTGTAGGAATTGCAGTGATAAATATAATAGGGGTTAACTTGTAATAATCAATACTCCTTATCTCTTTAGCTAATTCAAATCCTGAGTAATCTTTAAGTTGAATGTCTAATAAAAATGCGTCATAATTAATATTTTTTGCATAATTTAAGGCTTCTTGGGCATAACCAGTTATGGATACTTCTATATCATTGTTTATAGACCTAACCATTTTCGCTAGTCCATTAGCAACTAGCGCTTCATCCTCAACAATTAATAAATTTGCCATATAAGTCACCTCTTTACTATTAATTTTTTATGCATTACTTATTTATATTATATTGGAAAAATATTGCACATTCAAATGTTTTATGCTTTTTTTCGTTAAAATAGTAATATAAAAAAGCCCTGGAAAATCCCAAAGGCTTTTTATATTATTTAATATCAATTCCATTCTATTTTTCAGGGCCTTAAACCTCATAGCCAGGTACTACTTTTGCATAAAATCCTATTCCTAGGATTATCCAGCAAACTAATGCTATTAAGGACTCTTTTCCCAATGTGGCTGGAGAACTCGGAATTAAAAGTAGTAATATAAATGAAGTGCTTATAACCACTCCTAAGGCTGATACAACTTTTCTAAATGTACTTTCACCTTTTTTGATAGATATTAAGCAAACATACAGATAAGCAATAGCTGCACCTAAAGAAGACATATCTACAATCCATAAAATAACCTCTCGCCCGAACCAAGGAGCCATTAAGCTAATAATTGTTGCAAATACAATTGTGTTTTTAAAGACTCCGTTTTTATTTGTTAATCCAAACTCTTTAGGAAGCATATTATAATTGGCTATTGAGCCCATTAACTTACTGGTACATATCATAAATCCATTAATTCCACTTGTAACAGCAGCGCTTAAAGCTATTACTAATAATAAAAATCCAGTCCTACCTAAATTAGTTAATATTCCTGTACCTAAAGCCCAGTCTAAGGCTACAGCTTCTTCTGGAGAATACATTAAGGCAGTAGTAATATTTAATATATTGTACATCGTACTAGCTAATATTAAAGATATTACAGTTATAAAAGAAGCCTTTTTAGCACTAAAATTAAACTCTTTACTTATTTGGGGTATAGAATCAAAACCTACAAAAAGAAAAGGCACTATTGCAAGAACCTTTGACACTTCTCCTAAATTAAACCTATAGTTTAAAATATAATTATTTTGTATAATACTTCTATCAGCCTTTAAAAACATAGTAGTAAAAATTGAAAATACTAAAATAACTAAAGTAAGTATAATCATATTTTGAACTTTACTAGATTCCTTTAATCCTTTTATATTTAAATATGCAAATAATAGTACAATTAAATTAGACATTAAAACTTCACCTAAATAAACTTCATATCCTGCAATAGTATATAAATATCCATATTCCAAAACATTTCCAAATATTTTATTTATTACTAAAGGAAAAGCAGTACTATTTAAAGGAATCATAGTTAAATAGGCTAATAGTAAAAACCAACCTACTATAAATCCATGAACTCTACCATAATTCTTATATGTATAAGAGAACTCTCCACCTTCACCTTCATGATTTTCCATCATAACCCTATAACTACTTTCGATAATTATTATACAAAAAGCTCCAAGAAAAAGACCTATGGCTGTATTTATAACTCCAGCTTCCTTTAAAAATTTAGTTCCAGGCAACATAAAGGAACCCCATCCAATAATGGAACCTAAAACTATAGAAAATACATCTATTTTACCTAAATCAGAATTCATTTCCTTCATACCTCTCACCTCTATTCTCTATAAACAAGTTATGCAAAAGCATACTTATGCCTTTGCATAACATTTTAAAACTAAGGTTAACTTTATTCAAAATTATATTTTGTTACAATTGGTTCTCTATCTAAGACTTGATCGTTGTAATATTCATAAAATGATAGTCCCATAAAACTACCAGAAACATTATAGACATTATCATATCCCTTATTTACCAAGGTCATTACTGCATTATAACTTCTTTGACCACTTCTACAATGTAAATAAACAGGTCTATCTTTAGGTACTTCATCTATTCTATCTCTGAATTCTTTTAATGGTATATTTTTAGCACCTTTTATATGGCCTTCTTCAAATTCATCTTCATCTCTAACATCTATTATATAGGCTCCACTTTCTACTAAGCCTCTAATTTCATCAACATGGACTTGTTTAAATTTACTATGCAATATATTTAATCCTACTAAAGCAGCTAAATTAACTACATCCCTTGCCGTTCCAAAAGGTGGTGCATAACATAGTTCTAAATCCTTTAAATCTTCTAAGGTTCCATTAAACTTAATTAAAGTAGCAATAACATCTATTCTTTTATCTACATTTCCTTTACCTATAGCTTGGGCTCCTAATATTCTTCCTGTAGGTACTTCAAATAATAGTTTAAAATAAATAGGTTCACTATCAGGCATTATTCCAACTTTATCTTGAGGAATAATTAATACAGAATCATAATTAATCTTCATACCTGTAGCTTTTATTAATCCTTCATTTAATCCTGTAGACGCCCCGTTATAGTCAAATACTCTAATAACAGAGGAACCTATAACACCTGTATTATTTACAGGTTTTCCATAAATATGGTCTGCTGCATCTCTTGCTTGCCTTTGAGCAGGACCTGCCAAGGATAATTTACTATAAGAATGAAGTAATCTATTATAAACCTCTATAGCATCTCCTACTGCGTATATGTTTTTATCACTAGTTCTAAAGTTTTGATTTACTTTAATGGCTCCAGTTTCCCCTATTTCAAGACCAGCTTTCTTAGCCAAAGTTGTTTCAGGGGATACACCTATAGCCATTACAATAGCATCAGTTTTAATTTTTTTCCCTGAGCCTAATATCACAGTATCTTTTTCAAATCTTTCTACCTTATCATTTAATATTAATTCAATGCCTTTATCATAAATTTCTTTGTGTAGTATTTGAGCCATATCATAATCAAAAGGTCTCATAACTTGATCCATAGCTTCTATTAATGTAACATTATATCCAGCTAATTTTAAGTTTTCTGCTGCCTCAATACCTATAAATCCTCCACCTATTACAGATACATCCTTACAATTATCCTCTTTTAAGAACACGCTTAACTTAGCTATATCTACTACATTTCTTATAGTAAATACGTTTACATCTTTAATACCTTCAAAAGGCGGCACTATTGGGTTAGCCCCTGGTGATAAAATTAACTTATCATATTTTTCTATATATTCTTCTTCAGTTATAATATGCTTTACCTTTACCTCTTTATTTTCTCTATCTATATCAACAACTTTATTATAAACTCTGGCGTCTATCCTATACTCATTGTAAAATTGATCTGGCTTCATAAGTACTAACTCTTCATGATCCTCAATTAATCCACTTAAATGGAATGGAAGGGCACAATTTGAAAAAGAAACATGAGGT
>DATGTQ010000109.1 GCA_035301805.1 Tissierellales bacterium | reverse complement strand
TATCGTCTTCGCTTAATAGGTCATTTGCTCTATTTTCTACTTTTTCACTAAGGTATCTATAAAATATTAATCCTAGTATGTAGTTTTTAAATTCATTAGCTTCCATATTTCCTCTTAAGTCATTTGCTATTGCCCATAACTTTGTGTGAAGCTCTCTTTGTTGTTCTTGTTGTTTTTCATTTGTTTGCATAGTTCTCTCCTTAAATATATATCCGTATTTTTACTAAATTCAAAGGCCTTATCCAAATATATCTTCTTTTATAAAATCTATTAATGTTGGAAATTTTTTCACAGCTTCTTTATAATAATCAAAATCACTTTCTTCAAAAAGATTGTTAAGTTCGATTGCAAATGATTTTCTAGCTTCACTTAATTTACTATAATTAAGATTTAATAAATCTATAGTATATCTAGCTTTTTCGTATTTTTCTCCACTACTATGAATAGGGACTATATTTCCACTAGACAAATCATATTCAAGATATTATTTTATACCCATAGTGTGCTTAAGTATTGACTCATAAGTCTGAAGATACGTTTCTTCAAGATTATCTATTGGAGTGATACTTACTCCATCTTCATCTCTTTTTATCACTCTTAATTGTTCTGCTTTTATATCTGCGACTATATGAGGTGAGTGTGTAGCTATTATAAGCTGATTATTTTTTCCTATATTTTCATATACCTTAATTATCTTTCTTTGCCACTCAGGGTGTAGAGATATTTCTGGTTCATCTATAAGTATTATTGAATTATTAGCATTTAAGAATTTAAGAGATAATGCTCTTATAAATAACTGTTTTTCTCCCGATGATAATCCATTTATATCAAATTCATTACCTGTAGAGTCTTTAAATATTGGTTTTGTTTCTTCATCTTTTGATAGACCAATAAATTTTACATTTAAATCCATACAATCAAATATTGAGTTTATATCATTACATATCTTTTCTATACTTTTTTTAGGTGGTAAGTCTTCATTTTTAAATACTTCCGTATTTATTGCATTAACAATAGCTGATGGTAAGTCTCTAGCTATATTTTGGTTTACTTCATTTAAAAATTGGTATTCATATTTAAATGTTCTATCTATTTTATTTAATTCATTAAAATTTATTTCCGTTGGCATATAAATTATTTTTGATTTAATTTCACCTTGAAAACTATATTCGTTACCAGATTTTACTTCATCTATAAATTCATTTATGTATAGCTTAGATTTTACTCCATTCCACATTGCTGTATCACTACCACATTGTGTGTTAGCTATAAGCTTTATTTCATCTTTAGTTGCATCTAGCTCTACTTTTGCATCTACTTTTTCATATACTTTTGTATTCCAATTCATTTGATTATATATACTTTTTAATAAAGTTGTTTTTCCTGATCCATTTTCTCCAATTATAACTACTGTATCTAATATTTCTTTATTTGCATTTAAAAAATCAACTTCTAAATTTCCTAAAATTTTATGATTGTTGAATTTAATATTCTTTATTTTCAATAATTCACACATCCTTTATATAAATCTTATACGTTGATTATATCATAAAAACCCTCATATATTGAGGGTCTTATTTGTGTTCTTTGCTATAAATCTATGCATATTTTCTAACATGGTCATATATAAAGTTTTTAACTTGGTCTATTAGTTTTCTTCTAAGTGTAAACTTTGGTTTTAACTCTACTTTTATTTCTTCACTTATTTCTTGTCTATTTATTATTCCAGAGTATTCATATTCTGAAATATAGTCTTTTATCTTGTATCTATTAAGACCTATTTCTTTTGAAAATTCTTCTACATCTTCTTCTTTTTTTACTTCTTCAAATTGTTCATATGCTAAATCTATATCGTCATTAGAATCAAGCTTCGGTACTACTTTATTTAAAAACTCTTTTAATAAGTCTACTTTAAGTCTTAAGTCTTCATTATCAGCTCTATCAAGTTCTGTTATTACATTTTTAATATCACGTGCTTGTTTTTCTTTATCACATAAATCTATATCTCTAATTAAGTTCATTATATAGCCTACGTTGATTTTATCAGTGTGCATAAGCTCTATTCCAAAGTCAATATCAGCTAATATTGAAACTTTTTCATTATCATCAACTCGTTTTATAGTATCATATATTAAAAGATACTTACTTTTAAAGTCTTGATAACTTTGTTCGCTCATTTTAAGTGTATCTTTATTAAATTCAAATTCTGTAAATGTATTTAGCTTTGTTAATACTTTTGTTAAATCTCTAAAAGCTAATATAAATTTCTTTTTATCTTCTTCATTTTCAAGGTTATCTACATCTTCTGGATTTTGTGTTAAGCTATATAAATTTTTTAGTTGTGTATGCCATAAAGATAAGTAATACTCATAACTTTCCATCAATACTACATCTGTATTATCAGTTTGTGAAAATAAGCATAATGCATCATCAGTATTTTTCTTTAAGTTTCTATAACAAACTACATTTCCATAAGGTTTAGTATCTTCTTCAACTCTGTTAGTTCTTGAATATGCTTGAACTAAGTCATGGTATTTTAAGTTTTTGTCAACGTATAATGTGTTTAGTGTTTTACTGTCAAATCCAGTTAAGAACATATTTACAACTATAAGTATGTCTATTTTTGCAGTTTTTACTTTCTTAGATACATCTGAGAAATAGCTTTGGAATGTGTCTGTTGAGTAGTTTGTATCAAACATTTTATTATAGTCTGTAATCATTCTTTCTAAACTATCTCTTGAATGTTCTTCTCTTGCTTCGCTATCTTCATTAGCTCCAAAGCTAAATATACCAGCTATTTTTAAGTCGTGATTTATTTCTTTAAATCTATCGTAGTATTTTATAAGCATTGGTATACTTTGAACTGTAAATATAGCTGTATACTTTTTATTTTTAGTTTTAGCATTATGAATACTTATGATGTTATTTGCAACTAAGTCTATTCTTTCATCAGCCATAAATACTTCTTCTTTGTCTATTGCTTTTACTTTTTCATCGTCATTTTCGTCAAAATCACCATCAAAAGTTTTCATATACTCAACTGAAAATCCAAGTACGTTTCCATCTTTTATTGCATCTTTTATTAAATATGTATGTAAGCATTTTTCAAAAAGGTCTGCTGTAACTCTTCCTTCTTGACTTCTATTTTCAAAAAATCTTGGTGTACCTGTAAATCCAAAGTATTGTGCATTTTTAAAGTGTTTATTTATAGCTTTGTGCATATCTCCAAATTGAGATCTATGACATTCATCTATTATAAATATAACTTTTTCATCTTTATAATCATCCATTATTTTAGAGTATTTATCGTTTTTGATTGCATTAGCCATCTTTTGTATAGTTGTAACTATTAAGGGCTTATTTATATCTTTTATTTGTTTTACTAATGTATCTGTTTTATCAGTTGTATCAACACTATCTGGTTCAAATTTGTTAAACTCTGCTATTGTTTGAGAGTCTAAGTCTTTTCTATCTACTAAGAAAAATACTTTTTTAATGTTAGGCTCTTTTGCTAGTATTTGACTAGCTTTAAAAGATGTTAAAGTCTTACCACTACCTGTTGTATGCCATATAAATCCATTGTTATTAGTTTCAAAGGCACGAGTAACAAGTGCTTCAACTGCATAAATTTGATATGGTCTCATAACCATTAATAGTTTATCAGTTTCATTAGTTATCATATATCTTGCTATAACCTTTGATACAAAAGATTTATCTAAGAAAGTTTGAGTAAAATCTTTTAGGTTGCTAATTCTTTTATTTTCTTCATCACTCCAAAAGAAAGTTTGACTAAATAGTATTTCTTTATCGCTATTTGCAAAGTATTTAGTGTCTACTCCATTACTTACTACAAATATTTGAATGTATTTATATAAACCTTTATTTATGCTTTCTTTTTTATATCTTTTTATTTGATTAAATGCTTCTTTAAAATCAAGTCCTCTACGTTTTAATTCTATTTGGACAAGTGGAAGACCGTTTATAAGTAATGTAACGTCATAACGATTTACTCTTTTTCCTACTACTGTTGTTTGATTAGTTACTTGGAATCTATTTTTACTATAGTTTTTACTATCAAAGAATTCTATATAAACTTCACTACCATCTTCTCTTTCTAGTATGAATTTATCTCTTAATATCATTGCACTTTGGAAAACTGATTTTCCTTCTATATGTCTAAGTATTCTTTCAAATTCTTTATCTGTAAAAGGTTCATTATTTAATTTCGATTTATTATGTTCAAATAACTCATTTCTAAAGTTATTTTTAAGTTCTTGCTCATTAGCTATTTTAACTTTATTAAATCCTTGATTTACAAGTTGTTTAATTAAATTTTCTTCTAACTGTGCCTCACTTTGATAAGACATTTCCTTCCCCCTCTTATTTTTAATATCATAAATATATTTTATCATTTATTTACTAATACATAAATATACAAATACATTGAATTAATACAGGAAATAAAAAAAAGTGGATTTACTCTCCACTTTCTTTTTCTTCTAATTCTTTTAATGCATCTGATACCTTAAAAGATAAACCTATATTATCAAAGAAAACCTCTTCATCTTCAGTTACTCTACCTTCATTATACAGTTGTATTAAATGCTTATTTCTATTTTTAAGTAATCTTGTTATATTTATTGACATTAAATAAACCTCTATATATACTACATTTATTAATCTATTAACTATCTAGATAAATAGTGCTTCTTTACCAACTTTACAATATCTCTAGCTTCCTGTGCTTGTTTTTTAGGCACCTTAAATGATATAGGTGCATTATAATGTATACCGTTTTGATTTATAGCTGAATTTCCATCAAC
>DATGTQ010000108.1 GCA_035301805.1 Tissierellales bacterium | reverse complement strand
GTATTAAATCCTCATAAAACTATTGGAGAGTTAAGCCTTTCAAATGAAAAAGAAACATTAAATGTATTGAAAGATTTTAATGCTACGGAAGAAGGTTATGAAAAAGAGAAAACAGTAAAAGAGTTATTTGAAGAGACAGCTAAGAAAAATCCTCAAAAGATAGCAGTAGTAGATGAAAATGTAAAATTAACATATGAAGAATTAAATAATAAAGCAAACCATCTAGCAAAGAAATTACGTAGAATGGGAGTTACCCCTGGTGAAAAAGTTGTTCTATTAACAGAAAGAAGTGCAGCTATGATGGTAGGAATATATGCTGTTATAAAAGCAGGAGGAGCTTATGTACCTATAGATCCAAACTATCCGCTAGAACGTAAAAAGTATGTAATAGAAGATTGTAAACCCAAGGTAATTTTATTAGGAGAATCTGAAGTTACCTTAAAAGATACTTTAATGGAAGATATGGCAACTGCAGATATAACAACTTTTAATTTAGAAGAAGAATTAAGCTGCCAATTAGTAGATGGACTTGGTGATGGAGAAGAGGAAATAAGCAATGAATTAATATATGCACCTCATAATGAAATAGAAAATATACCAAGAATCCATAATGGGGACGACTTAGTATATGTTATATATACTTCTGGAACTACTGGAAAACCAAAAGGTGTAATGATAGAACACAGTAACTTATTTAATTATTTAGAATATGGAAAGAGGGCTTATGCTACTGAGGAAATGTCTGCACCATTGTTTACAAGTATAGGATTTGATTTAACAGTAACTACATTATTTTTACCATTATGCACTGGTGGTAAAATAGTAATTAAACAGGATGATGTAGAAGAAACTATAAGAGAAATTTTTAAGGAAGATAAATATAGTTTTGCAAAAATGACTCCATCTCATTTAAAAATGGCAGTACAAGAAAGTGGAAAACAATTAAATAATCTTCAAACCTTAATTGTTGGTGGAGAGGAGTTAGGAATATCTACAGCACAAAATATATTAGATAAGTTTGGTAGTCATATTAAAATACACAATGAATATGGACCAACAGAAGGAACTGTAGGCTGTTGTGATTATGTATATAAAAACTTAAGTAAAGAAGATAAAGAAACAATAGAACTGTCAAAGGGGGTATCTATTGGAAAAGCAATAGATAATACAAAGATATATATTATGGATGAAAATAATCTCTGTGATATAAATGTTCCAGGAGAATTATGTATAACAGGGGCAGGAGTAAGTAGAGGATACTTAAATAGAGAAGAATTTACTAAAGAAAAATTCATAAAGAATCCTTTTGGCAATGGTTATATGTATCGTACTGGAGATTTAGCAAGATGGTTACCTAATGGAAACTTAGAATATTTAGGAAGAATGGATGAACAAGTTAATATTCGTGGATATAGAGTTGAATTAAAAGAAATTGAAGAAGTTCTAAGAAATCAGGAAGGAATCGAAGATTCAATAGTTATAGTAAAAGAAGTAGGAGAAGGAAATGGAAGCCTTCATGGCTATATAGTAATGGAAGAAGGTGAAGAATTAGATATATCTAAGTTAAAGGATAATTTAAGAAAAGAATTACCTGAATATATGGTTCCCTCATATATTATGGACATAGACAATATACCTTTAACTGTAAATGGAAAAGTAGATAAAAGAGGTTTACCAGATATCCAATATGTAAGGGAAGATGAATATGTAGCACCAACTACTGCTGTGGAAAAAATACTTTGTAATATATTTGAAGAAGTGTTGGGAATTGAAGAAGTTAGTATTAAGGACAATTTCTTTGAACTAGGTGGGGATTCAATTAAGGCCATTAGAGTAGTATCAAAAGCTAGAGAATTAGGTTATGAAATCTCTGTTAGAGACATTATGCTTTTACATTGTGTGGAAAGTTTAGCTAAGGAAATAAAAGAGATAACAGTTCAGTATGAACAGGGCGAAGTAAATGGAGAAGTAGATTTAACTCCTATTCAAAAGACATTTATTAATTGGAATTTAGCTAATAGAAACCATTATAACCAGGCTGTAGTATTAGAAAGTAAAAGAACACTATCTGAATCTGCTTTAAGGAAAACATTAGATGCCTTAGTAAAGGGGCACGATATGCTTAGAGCTGTTTTAAAGGGAAATAACCAAACTATTTTACCCATGGATGAAAGTAAGAAGTATACTCTTAAAGTTTTTGATAGTAGAGATTGGACAAACCTTGAAGAAAGAATAGAAGAGGAATGTACCGAACTTCAAAGTACTATGGATTTAGAAAATGGTCCTTTGATGAAAGTTGGACTATTTAAGACAAGTAAAGGTGATTATTTAATGATAGGAGTTCATCACTTTGTCATAGATGGTGTATCATGGAGAATACTACTAGAAGATTTTTTATTAGCTTATAGTTTAGCCGAAGAGAATAAGGAAATAGTTTTACCAAATAAAACTGCATCCTATAAACAATGGTCAAAAGCTTTAGAGGAATATTCAATAAGTCTAAAATTTGAAGAGGAAAGTAAGTATTGGGAAGAGATATATAGCTATATCCATAATACTCAATTACCAAGAGAAATTTATTTGTCTAGAGGAGATTATAATTATGAAAGCTTGGAAATTGACTCCAATGCCACTCATAAGCTTATCCATGAATCTTTTGAAGCTTACGGTACAGATATAAATGATGTATTATTAACTTCCCTAATGTTAGCAATTAAGAAATGGAAGGGTATGGATGCAGTTACTGTAGACTTAGAAAGTCATGGTAGAAGTGATATGAATAAGAATATTCATTTAGATCGGACCTTAGGTTGGTTTACGAGCATTTATCCAGTTTATCTACAAAGCTATGATACTTTAGAGGAAAGTTTAATAGAAACTAAGGAAAAGTTAAGGAAGGTACCGAATTTAGGAATTGGTTATGCTCTATGGAAATATAAGAAAGCTGAAGAAAGAAAATTAATACCTTCTATTGCTTTTAACTATATGGGAGATATGGATCTCAGGGTGAAGGAGGAAAGTGTCTTTAATATGTCTTCCGTGGGGCCAGGTTTAACTATAGCTGAGGAAAATGAACTGCCTCATGATATAAGTATTGATATACAATTAAACAATGATAAATTATGTGGATATGTGAATTATAAAGAAGGTAAATTTAGTAAGGATAGTATAAAAAATTTCTGTAACTTATATATTGAATCATTAATTGAAATTATTGAGCATTGCTGTAATCAAGAAGAAACAGTGGCTACACCATCTGATTTTGGCGCTCTAGATATGGGGGTTCAAGAACTAGATGACATAATGGATATTTTTAGTTAGAGAAATTGCTAAATAGGAAATATGAAAGGAGATTAGCGGTGAAAAGTAAGAAGAATATTCAAAGTATTTATGCTCTGTCTCCCCTACAAGAAGGGATCTTATTTGAAAAGTTAAAAGATAGTGAGGATTCTAGTTACTTTATTCAAAATGCCTTTACCTTAAAAGGGAGGATCAACGAAGATTATATTAGGAAAAGTATATCCTTACTCTCCTTAAAATATGATACTCTAAGAACCGCTATAGTTATAGCAAAGTCCACGGGAAAGCCTTGGCAAGTGGTTTTGAAAAATAGGGAAATTGAAATACAAAAGAAAAGTATTAGGGATGTATCCATAAGTGAAAGAGCTAGTACTTTAAGAACTATTAAAAATGAAGATATTAAAAGAGACTTTAATTTAAAAAGTGATAGTCTTCTACGTATAACCATTGTAGAAGTAACTGAAGATGAACATGTTATACTATGGAGTTCCCATCATATACTTCTAGATGGCTGGTGTAATTCTATTCTTACAGGTGATTTTTTTAGGTTCTATGAATTGTTAAGCCAAGGTACAATCTATGAAGAATTAAAAGATAAGGTTCTTATAGAAAAAGAAGGGGTTGGGTCCTATGGTGATTTCATTAAGTGGTTACAGGGTCAAGATCATAGGAAGGCCTTAAATTATTGGGAAAACCTGCTATGGGAATATGATACCGTAGCAGGTCTCATTCCCATGGAAAATGATCTAATAAACTCTGAGGGAAACTGTATAATCCATAATATGACCCTAGATAGAAGTAATAAAGTTATGAAGTTTGCTAAAAAACATAATATGACTATAAATAGAATAGTAGAAACAGCATGGGGTATATTATTGCAAAAATATAATACTTGTAATGATGTAGTTTTTGGCAAAGTAGTTTCAGGCCGTAATGCGAGGGTGAAAAATATTGAAAATGCTATTGGACTATTTATAAATACAGTTCCAGTACGTGTACAGTCTACCAACAATACTAAAGTTTTGGACTTATTAAAGGATATGGATAGACAAGCCATTGAAAGTCAAGAATATGATTATTATGCTTTAAGTGAGATACAAAAGCAAAGTTCTATGGAAGGACAACTTTTTGATACCTTATTTGTCTTTGAAAACTACTATGTATCAAATTCAGAAATGGACTCGTCTATGGATTTTGAAATTGTGGAGGAATCGGGAAGAGAAGAGACAAATTATGATATTTGTGTAGGAGTAGATGCGAAGGACACCTTAACTTTTGATATTTTATATAATGTCAATAAATATTCAGCATATGAAATAAAGCTTATTCTAGAAAGATTAGATCATTTGTTATTAGAAATGGTAGATAATCCAGATAAGAATATAGGTTCTTTGAAGTTAATAGATGAGAAAGAAAAAGAAAAAGTTACAAAGGAATTTAATCCTAGTAATGTTAAAGACAATATATACTCAGAAAAAACTGTTGTAGAATATTTTGAAGAACAAGTTACTAAAACTCCAGAAAATATAGCTCTTGTTTATGAGGAGGAAGAATTAACTTATAGTGAATTAAATAGAAAATCTAATGCTTT